>JBBFLF010000036.1 GCA_037481655.1 Desulfobaccales bacterium
CCTTCTTGATTTTTTAAAAATCTAAATATATCAGCGGCCAAAGAAAAAATACAAGGGGATTGTCGGGACCCTCCGAAGGCGATATTTTTGGGAGAGGGGGCCAGGGGCCGGTGGGCCCCTGCCCCCTCTCCCAAACCCTCTCCCCCAACCCCATATAGGGGGTGGGGAGGGGTGACTGAGGGGAGGGCGGGGGAGCCACTGCTCCCCCGGCCCTCCCCTCAGAACATCAGGAGGTGGCATGGCGCCGCCGGAAAAGCTGTATGTCTATGAAATCCTGGGGCGGGTGAGCCCCCCGGGGTGGCTCACCGCGGAGGATTTTCTCGGCTGCTGGCGGGAGGGTGAGTGTTCCTATCTCTTCTTTTCCCGCCCCCGGGAGGCGGAGGTGCTGAAGTGGCTGGCGGCGGAGCCGAAAGCCGGCACCTATCTCTCCGCCACCGAGCTCAACTACGCCGACTGGGAGGCCGGCCAGGCCTTCACCCCCACCCGGGTGGCGGGATTTTACCTCTGCCCCGTGTGGTGGGAGCCCCAACCCCAGCCCGGAGACGTGCTCCTGAAGCTGGAGCCGGGGCTGGCCTTCGGCTCCGGCTACCATCCCACCACCCGCCTCTGCCTCACCCTGCTCCGGCAGGTCTTTGACGCCGAGCCCGTCTTCCGGGTGCTGGATCTGGGCACCGGCACCGGCGTCCTCACCCTGGCGGCCCTGGCTCTGGGGGCGAAGCAGGCGGTGGCGGTGGAGTACAACGAGCTGGCGGTGCGCACCGCCCAGTGCAATTTCCGCCACAATGAGGTCAGTGACCGAGTCCTCCTCATCCAAGGGGACGCCCGCCATTTCACCCACCCCCCCGCCGACCTGGCCCTGGCCAACATTCACCTGGATGTGCTTTTGGATCTGCTGGCGGTGCCGGAATTCCTGGACAAGACCTGGTATATCTTCTCCGGCATTCTGGGCACCCAGATGGTGCCCTTCCGAGAGGCCCTGGCCGCCAGCCCCCTGGAGGTGATGGCGGCCCTGGACCAGAACATGTGGTACGCAGTGCTGGCCCGCCGGAGGGGCACATGACCCGGGGCCGCCTTTATTGCCCCACCTTCCGGGTGCGCCTCAGCACCCCCCTGGGACCGGCGGTGCTGAGCGCCACCTACCTGGGACTTTCCTCCCTGGAATTTACCGATGCACCCCCGATGGAGCTGCCTCAGGAGGCGCCCCCGGGCGCACCCCCGTGGCTGAGCCAGGCCCTGGACCTTCTCACCGGGTATTTCGCCGGCCGCCACCCCGATTTCTCCTCCCTGCCCCTGGACCTGGCCGGCACCCCTTTTCAACACCAGGTCTGGCAGGAGCTGCAAAAAATCCCCCCGGGACAGACCCTGAGCTACGGCGAGCTGGCCCGACGTCTGGGCAAACCCACAGCCGCCCGGGCCGTGGGCCAGGCCCTGAAGGCCAACCCCCTCCCCCTCATCATCCCCTGCCACCGGGTCATCGCCGCTGACGGCTCTATCGGCGGCTTCAGCGCCGGCCTCACCCGCAAACGCTGGCTCCTGGCCCACGAAGGGCAGTGATGTTTGGGGGGAGGGCCAGGGACCATGGGTCCCTGCCCTCCCCCCAAACCCCCCTCCCAACCCACCATGAGTACGCCGGGAAGGCGAGGCCTTTGGCCTCGACTTCCCGGCGATAAGAGGCACATATGGGATTGGGGGAGGGGGCGTGGGGGAGGGGGTAAGGGGCCACTGCCCCTTAGCCCCCTCCTCCACCCATCTCACGGCTTGCAGGTGCGGCAGGGGCTGAAGCCCTGGAGGTAGGCGTCTTTTTTAGAGTCTATCTTCAGGCGGTTGGCGGGGGCGATCTCCCGGGCCAGGTGGCAGTGTGGCCGGTGGAAGCGCAGGGTTTTTCTGTTGGCCAGGTAGAAGTCCTCGTCCTGCTTCAGGGCCTCCCGCCAGATGCCCCGGCCGGCCTCCAGGGCCTCCCGCTGGGCGGCCAAAAGCTCCCCCTGGCGGGCGGTGTTGGGGGGCTGGCTGTACACCCGGGCCAGTCCCTGGGCCACCAGCTCCCGGTTAACGAAGGTGCCGTCTTCCAGGAATACGTAAGCCAAGAGGCGTTGGAAGCGGTCGTAGCGGAGCTGGTCATATTCCAGGCGCACGCGTTGGCCCCGGGTGAGCTCGGTGAGGACTTTTTTGGCCTTGTGGGCCAGGAATTCCGCCGGCTGGCCCTCCTTTTCCAGCTCCGGGGCGTCAATGCCCACCAGGCGCACCCGGCGGCCGTCGGTGAGGGTGAGGGTGTCGCCGTCCTGCACCTGGGCCACCACCCCGGTGGCCGGCGCCTGGGTGGGGCCGGCGCCGCAGGCCGCGGCCCCTGCCAACACCAGCCCCGCAAGGAGCAGCCTACAAAGCCACCGCCAGCTCATGGCCTCTGTCCTTCAGCGCCTGGGCGAAGTAGGGGATGGTCTCTTTGAGGCCATGGGCCAGGGGGATGGTGGGTTGCCACCCCAGGAGCTCCCGGGCCCGGGTGATGTCGGGGCGGCGCATCACCGGGTCGTCCGCCGGCAGGGCTTGGAAACTGAGACGGGAAGGGCTCTTGGTCATCTCCAGCACCTGCTGAGCCAGCTCCAGGATGGTGAACTCCTCGGGGTTGCCCAGGTTCACCGGCTGGTGCAGATTGGGGGTGTTCATCAGGGCCACCAGGCCCCGGACGAGATCCGAGACGTAGCAAAACGACCGGGTCTGGCGGCCGTCGCCGTAGATGGTGATCTCCCGGCCGGTCAAGGCCTGGACGATGAAGTTGCTCACCACCCGGCCGTCGTTGATGGCCATGCGCGGGCCGTAGGTGTTGAAGATGCGGGCGATGCGGATGTCCACCCCGTTTTGCCGGTGGTAGTCCATCATCAGGGTCTCCGCCACCCGTTTCCCTTCGTCGTAACAGCTCCGGGGGCCCAGGCAGTTGACGTTGCCCCAGTAGTCCTCCCGCTGGGGGTGTTCCTTGGGGTCGCCGTAGACCTCGGAGGTGGAGGCCAAAAGAATCCGGGCCTTCACCCGTTTGGCCAGCCCCAGCATGTTGAGGGTGCCCATGACGTTGGTCTTGATGGTCTTGACCGGGTTGTATTGATAATGCACCGGAGAGGCGGGGCAGGCCAGGTGGTAGATCTGCTCCACCTCCAGCATGATGGGGTTGACCACGTCGTGGCGGATGAGCTCCAGCCGGGGGTGATCGAGAAGATGCCGCAGATTGTCTTTGGAGCCGGTGAAATAGTTGTCCAGGCTCAGGACCTCGTGTCCCTGCCCCAAAAGAAACTCCACCAGATGGGAGCCGATGAAACCGGCGCCGCCGGTCACCAGGATAACGGCCATAATGGGCAAACCTTTCTCTCTGCGATCAAAATGGGGAGGAGCTTTCGTCGGTTGGCAACGGGCCGCACATGCGGCTTTATTGTATCCGCCCGGCGCCCGGGGGTAAATTGGTGATTGACAGAAACCTCGATTTTTCAGGATGATGGCGAAAATAACTTTCCCGGGGGCTTTCCCTGGGGGATTCCATTCAGGAGGGGGAGACATGGCAATAAGCCGCTTAGGCTTTCTGCTGCTGCCGCTGATGCTGGTGTGGGCCTGCGACCAGGCCAAGGTGAAGGAGCTGGAAAAGGACCTCCAGGCCTTAAAGACGGAAGTGGCGGGCCTCAAAGAAAAGCTCACCCAGGTGGAGGCGGGCCAGCAGAAGCTGGAGGCGGGCCTCAAGGAGCTGGCCCAGGCAAAGGAAGCCGCGCCCCCGGCCGTGATACCGGCCCCGGTGCCTTCAGTGGCTGCGCCCGCGCCAGGGGTGCTCACGGTGGAGCAACTCCTCAAGGACAAGGAGCGCTATCTCAACACCCGGGTGGTGGTCAGGGGCACCCCGGGACCGGTGCTGATGCATAAAAAAATTATTTATCTCACTTCTCCCGCCGGGCTGCTGGAGGTGAATTTCTCCCAGTTGCCGGACAAGAAGCAGATGGAGCGCCTCACCGCCCAGGCGCTGGAGACCCCCCTCACCGTCACCGGTACCCTGATCCAGGCCCCGGGGGTGGGCAAGGACACCTCCCGGCTGCAGATCATGGCGGAAGTGGTGGAGTTCTGAGCCGGGAGGATCGCAGGCGGTGCTGACCGAGCCCAAAGACCCCGGGGGCGGGCGTGGCACCACTGGGGAGACATCTGGGGAGATCTCCCTCTCCCGGAGCCTCGGCCGCCTGGATTTGGTGGTCATCGGGGTGGCCCAGATCATTGGGGCCGGTATCTTTGTCATTGCCGGGGTAGGGGTGCAGATCGCCGGCCCCGGGCTGCTGTTGGCCTTCCTGGTGGCCGGCGGCGCCTGCACCCTGGCGGCCCTGTGCTACGCCGAGTTGGCGGCCATGATGCCCCGGGCGGGGAGCGCCTATTCCTACGCCTTGGCCACCTTCGGGCCGCTCCCCGCCTGGATCCTGGGGTGGGATCTCCTTCTGGAGTATGGCATGGGGGCGGCCACCGTGGCTGCGGGCTGGTCCTTCTACCTCCAGGAGCTCCTGAAGGCTTACGGGCTGAGCCTGCCCGCCTGGGCCAGCGGCCCGCCTTTCACACAGCCGGGACGGATCGTGAATCTCCCTGCCGCCCTGGTGGTGAGCTTCTTCTCGGTGCTCCTGGTCTTCCGCACCCGTCTCAATGCCCTGGTGGCCCGCTGGATCGTGGCGGTCAAATTGGGGCTTATCCTCTTCATCCTGGCGGTGGGCGTGACCCGGGTAAGCCCGGGGAACTGGCTGCCTCTCCTTCCTCATGGGCCCGGGAGCATCCTCACCGCCGCCTCCCTGGTGTTTTTCGCCTATCTGGGCTTTGATGTGGTGAGCGTCACCGCCGAGGAGGCCAGGCGGCCGGAGCGGGACGTGCCCGTAGGGATCATCGGTTCCTTGGGGGTCTGCAGCCTCATCTATCTGGCCATGGCCCTGGTGCTTCTGGGGATGGTGCCGTATCAGGAAATCCACCCCGATGCCCCCTTTGCCGCCGCCTTCCGGCAGGCGGGGCTCTCCTGGGCGGCAGATGTGGTGGCGGTGGGGGCGCTTATCGGCATCACCAGCGTCTTTTACATGCTGCTTTTGGCCCAGCCCCGGATTCTCTTTGCCATGGCCCGGGACGGCTTTCTGCCGGGGTGGCTGGCGACAATACACCCCCGGCATCGCACCCCCCATCGCCTCACCCTGCTCTGCGGCGCGGTGGTGGCCCTGGCGGCCTCCCTCACCCCCATTGAACGCCTGGCCTATCTCTGCAACATCGGCACCCTCTTTGCCTTTTTCCTGGTCTGCCTGGCCACCTTGTATCTGCGCCTCACCCGGCCGGACCTGCCCCGGCCCTTCCGCTGCCCTGCCGGTATCCCGGTGGCCGCCACCGGGGCGGTGGTCTGCCTGGGCCTCATGCTCTCCATGCCCGCCTCCTCCTGGGGGCGGCTGGGGCTCTGGCTTATCCTGGGGCTCTGCCTCTATGCCGTCTATGGCCGCCGCCGGGCCCGGGCGATGCGTCCGTCCCGCTGATTCTCAGGTCAGGGCGCCGGGAAAGATTTTGACTGGAAAATGATTTCATGAGATAATCATTTTCCAAAAGGAACTTTTCATGCCCTCTCCGGATACCCGCCTCAAGCACCTGGTGGCGGTTCTCAAAGGGCGGCGCTGCCGCCTCACCCCCCAGCGGCTGGCCATTCTTGCTCAGGTGGCCAGAAGCGAGGGGCACCCCAGTATCGAGGAGATCTATGAACGCCTGAAGGGGGCTTTCCCCACCATGAGCATCGCCACGGTCTACAAAACCGTGACCCTGCTCAAGGAATTGGGGGAGGTGCTGGAGCTGAGCTTCCCGGAGGAGGGGGTCAAGCGCTATGACGGTGCCACACCTTACCCCCACCCACACATTATTTGTGTGCGCTGTCGCAAGATCCTGGACCCGGAGATCGGCAATCTCACGCCCCTGGTGGAGACCGCGGGGCGCCTCACCGGCTTTCGCATCCTCAGCCACCGCCTGGACCTCTACGGGCTCTGCCCGGACTGCCAGGCCCGGGAGCAGGAAGCGGGCTGAAAGACCCTCCGGGTCTCCCAGACGCGGAAGGTTTTGGCCTCCCCTGGCATTCGGATATACTGAGGGAGACACCTTTCATTCTGCCCCTAGCCGTGGGCAAACATCGATCTGAAGGAGGAGATTATGACCACCCGGAAAACCATCGTCTGCACCTGCGAGAACTGTGGCAACGAAGCCGAGATGACCATCAAGTGCGAGGAAGTGGTCATCGAAGAGCCCGCCGCCCCCACCCCGCCGCCGGCCGCGCCGGAGAAAAAGACCCTGGTGTGCACCCGCTGCGGCAATGAATCGGAGATGCTGGTGGACCTGTAAGTCAGCCGGGGCCGCACAAAACCTTGCGCCGCGGAAGCCGGAAGGTGATGGGACGGCCGGGCCTCATTCCCAGAGGGGCCTGGAGAATCAGGTTCGGCGCGGTAGGAAGAGACGATAAGATCTCAGGGGAAGGGGCAGCCCGGCCAAAGGCAGCCTGTGCCTGCCAATCTCAGACCTGGCGGAAGGGGAAACGCACTCCTCCGGGAGCGACTCACCCTCCTTCCGCCCGCTGGCGCTCCTCTTCCTCCTCCCGGCGCCGCTGGTCCACCTCGGCGATGGTGATCTGCCCCAGCTTGGCCCGGCCCTTCTCCAGACGGTGATGCACCACCAGGGTGGCGGTGAGGGTCAGGATGAGGGCGCACACCGCCAGCAAGCGGTCCCAGGAGATGGCCAGCACCCCGTCCAGGATGATCTCCCTGAGCAGGCTGACGATGGTCACTTCGATGATGGTTCCCAAAAGGATGCGCTGCTCTTCCAGATAGTGGATCATCAGGCGGAAAAGCTCGGTCATCACAAAGAGATACATGAGATGGCCGGCGATGTCCCGGAAGGATTTGGCCTCCAGGACCGCCTCCCCGGTGCGCACGATCTGGGTAATCATGATCCAGAACAGCAGCAGACAGATGACCACCACGATGAGGTTCTGGAGGTTCTGCAGGATGCCGGAGATGCCATAGGAGGTCTGGGAGCCGAAAAAGCGTTTCAGCTTGTTCAGCTTCATCATTCGGTCGTCAGGCGTGGCACCTTGCGGATTCATGGGATCTCCCGGGGCAGGGGTGGGGCGGAGGGCCGGCGGCCATATCCTTTCTGATTCTGCAACATAATCTCCTTATCTGCGGGTGCAAGGGGGAGGGAGGGGCCGGAGGATCGGCCTTTTCCCTACTTCAGCTCCTCCAGGGTAAAGACCGTGCGGACCGGCCGCACCAGCTCCTCCACCGTCTCCCGCCCCCCTTCCTGGCGATCCACCAGAATGATGACCCCCCGCACCACCAGCCCGAAGTCCCGGGCCGCGCTGATGGCCTGGCGGAGGGAACCGCCGGTGGTGATGACATCCTCCAGCACCGCCACCGGGTCGCCCGGGGCCACCGGCCCCACGATGAGGCCGCCGGCGCCGTAATCCTTGGAGAACTTGCGCACTGAAAAGGCGTCGATGGGCCGGCCCTTCTGGTAACTCACCAGGGCCAGGGCGTGGGCCAGGGGATCGGCCCCCATGGTGAGCCCGCCCGCCGCCCGGATGTCCAGGTCCTGAACCATCTCAAAGAGGATCTCCCCGATGAGGGCCAGACCCCGGGCGCTGTGGCTCACCGGCCGGCAGTCCACATAATAAGGGCTCACCCGCCCGGAGGCCAGCCGGAAGGGCTTCTCCGGCGAATAACGGAAGGACTTTTCCTTGAGCAGGGCCAGGAGCTGGCGGCGGGCGTCGTTCATCGGTCCCTCCCGGCTCTCAGCGGGCCAAGCCCAGATACTCCCGCAAGGCATCCCGGGTGGAGCTGAAGGCAATCTCCTCCCAGGGAATCTCATGGGGCGCAAAAATCCGGGCCTCCGATTCCTCATCCCCAGGCGCCAGGGTGCCGGAGAGATATTCGGTTTCAAAGGCAAGGAGCACCGTGCGGGAGTGGCGGTAGGAATACACATTCTGCAGGCGCACCACCCGGACCTGCAGGCCCGCCTCCTCCTGGGTCTCCCGCACCACCGCCTCCTCCACCGTCTCCCCCAGGTCCACAAAGCCTCCGGGCAGAACCCAGCGGCCGAAGCCCGGCTCGATGGCGCGGCGCACCATCACCAGACCGCCCTGGTAGGGCACGATGGCCAGGACCGCCAGCTTGGGGTCAATGTAAAAGATGAAGCCGCACTGGGTGCACACCAGACGCTGGGGTTCGCCGGCCTTGATCAGGCGCCGGGCCAGGACGCCGCCGCACACCGGACAGAAACGATAGTCTTCAGGATGCATAGCATTGGTGTCACTGGAACCACAAACCCGTCACCACCACCCGCTCTCCCCGCCGGGAGGCCACCAGCCGGATGAGGACATCATCAGGGGTGCCGGCAAACCGGCCCTTCCAAAGGATCACGGTGTAGTGGTTCTGATTGAGGTAGCCCAGATATTGCCGGCTCTGCCAGGGGCCCAGCTTCTTCAGCAGGCTCTCCCGGGTCTCCCGGAATTTGCGCTCAGGCATGGCCTCCTTGAGGGTGTCGTCAAAATCCCGGGAATAGGTGCGGTAATCCCCGTGGTTGTAGCCGGCGAGCAGGTTGTCCATGAGCGGCTCCACCGCCGCCTGCACCTCCCGGTCATTGTTGCCCACAAACCCCGCCAGGGCCACGCCGGTTCCGGCGCTCAGGCACCACAGCACCAGCACCAGCCAGAGCCTCGTCCTTTTACCAGCCATGGTCGCCTCCTTGGCCTCCCCCTGACCGCCCCCTTCTCTCAATCCAGGGAGAAGGGCATGGGAGTAAAGCTCAGAAAGAAAACCGCAATGGTCAGCGCGCCCAGAATCCGGCGGCGCCGGTCCAAGGGCAGCCAGATATCCATGGGCAGGGGATGGCGGACCCCCAACAGTAAAAGCAGCCCGGCCCACACCAGCCAGCCCTGCCAGACCAGCACCCCGAGAGCCGCCAACACGAGGAGGGCGCCCCACGAAATGAAACGATGGTAGCGAGGAAACAGGGCATACACCACATGCCCGCCGTCCAGCTGCCCCACCGGCAACAGGTTCAGGGCCGTCACCAACAGCCCGATCCAGCCAGCGAAGGCCACCGGGTGCATCACCACCACTGCCTCTTGGGGGAGGCTGCCGAAGGCCAGCCAGCTCACCAGCTTGAAAAACAAGGGCTCCCCCAGGATCAGCCCCGCCATGGCACCAGGGGGAAAGTAGCGCACCTGAGAATGAATCAAACCCCAATACAACACCGGCAAGGCCACCGCCACCCCGGTCAGCGGCCCGGAGCAGCCCACGTCCAGCAAGGCCCGCTTATCCCGGATGGGGGAGCGGATGCGGATGAAGGCCCCGAAAGTGCCGACAATGAAGGGGAAAGGCGGCGCCGGCAGGAAATAGGGCAGCGACACCTCCAGGCGGTGATGCCGGGAAGCCAGAAAATGGGCCGTCTCGTGGGCCCCCAGAATGAGGAGCAGGGTGAAGGAAAAGGGGATGCCCTTGTAAATCAGCCAGGGGGTGGCCAGCGGATTGACCCCCTGCTGCAGCGCCCCGGCCACCACCGTAGTCACCACGGTGAGGAGGAAGAGGGCCAGATTGAGCTTCCACCCCGGGGGCCGCTGGGCCTCCTCCTGGGGGAGGTCCTCCGGAGGCAGGGAGGCCGGTGCCAGGTGACTATCGGTCATGGAGCCTCTCGGGCCGGTGCCGGACGACACTGGGTCTCATTCCGGGGTGCGCACCCGGATGCGCCGGGGCTTCGGCGGCGGGGGCGGCGCCTCCCGCCGCGGCGCCTCTTTGCGGACCACCGGCGTGGCGGGCTTGAGAAACTTGGCCCGGGCCGTCCCCATGAGATTGATGAGCTCCCCTTTGGTGAGCGGCCGAAAGGCCCCCCGCTTCAGGCGGCCCAGCCTGAGCGGCCCGAAGGCGATGCGCTTGAGCTTGAGGACCGGGTGGCCCACCCCCTCCAGCAGGCGCTTCACCAGATGGTAGCGGCCCTCCCAGACCGTAAGCTCCAGCACGGTGCGGTCCGCCTCCCGTTTGAGCAGGGTCACCGCGGTGGACACCGGCCGGCCCTCCAGCTCCACCCCGCCGGCCAACTGCTTCAGGGTGTCGTCGGTCATCTCCCCCGCCACGGTCACCCGATAGGTGCGGGGCACCTGGTAGCGGGGGTGCATGAGACGCTGGGCCAGCTCCCCGTCGTTGGTGAGGAGCATGAGCCCCGTGGCGTCATAATCCAGGCGGCCCACCGGATAGAGGCGGCCGAACTCCTTGGGGATCAGATCCAGCACCACCCGCCGCCCCTGGGGATCCCGGGTGGTGGAGACGTAGCCCGCCGGTTTGTGGAGCATCAGGGTGACAGGGGGAAGCGGCTCCACCGGGCGGCCGTCCACCTGCACCCGGTCCCGCCGGGGATCCACCTTGGCCCCCAGCACCGTCACCACCTGGCCGTTCACCTTGACCCGGCCCGCCCGGATGAGCTCTTCCGCCTCTCGCCGGGAGGCCACCCCGCAGCGGGCCAGATATTTCTGCAGTCGTTCCCGGCTCATGGGGGCTGCGGGACCTTCAGGGCCCTTCTCCCCTGCCTTTCCCGGGTGCTGTCTCCCAGGCTGCCGGGGAGTTCCCGGCCCTTTTTTGCCGCCGGGCCTGTCAGTTATTCCCACAATTGATAGTCCCGTTGAAACCCCAGGGCCTGCCGCACCTCCCGGAGGGTTTGCCGGGCTGTCTGCCGGGCCCGGGCGTTCCCGGCCACCAGGATCTCCCGCACCAGCTCGGGCCGGCCGGCGTAATATTGCCGCCGCTCATACACCGGGGCCAGGTTGGCCACCAGGGCCTCGGCCAGCTCCTTTTTGCACTCCACGCAGCCCAGCTCCGCCGCCCGGCAGGCCCGGGCGATTTCCTCAATCCGGGCGGGCGGCAGATTCAGCCGGAGAAAGGGGAAGGTGAGGCAGCGGTCCGGTTCCCCAGGGTCCCGGCGATAGGGCCGCTGCGTGTCGGTGACCATGCCCCGCACTTTCTTCGCCACCACCTCCGGCGGGTCGCTCAGATAAATGCAATTATCGTAACTCTTGCTCATCTTGCGGCCGTCGGTGCCGGTGAGCTTGGGCACCTCGGTGAGCAGCACCTCGGGCTCCGGAAAGAGGGGCCCGTACAGGTGGTTGAAGCGCCGGGCGATCTCCCGGGTCATCTCCACATGGGGCACCTGATCCACCCCCACCGGCACCCCGTGGGCCTTGTACATCAGGATATCCGCCGCCTGGAGCACCGGATAGCCCAGAAACCCGTAGGTGGCCAGCTCCTTGTGGGCCAGCTCCTGGATCTGGTCCTTGTAGGTGGGGTTGCGCTCCAGCCAGGAGACCGGGGTGAACATGCCGAAGATGAGGTAAAGCTCCGGGTGCTCCGGGATGCCAGATTGCACAAAGAGGGTGCTCCGCTCCGGATCCAGGCCCGCGGCCAGCCAGTCGATGACCATCTCCTGGACGTACTCCCCCAAAGGCCCGGGGTTCTCATACTCCGTGGTCAGGGCATGCCAGTCGGCCACAAAATAATAGCACTCATACTGCTCCTGGAGCTTGAGCCAGTTGTACAGGGCGCCGTAATAATTGCCCAGGTGCAGGCGGCCGGTGGGCCGCATGCCGCTTAAGATCCGCTTTCTTTCCTGGGTCATGTCAGGTCAGACCTTCCAGATTCTCGCCAAAGGGTTGCGTGGCCCAGCGCTCGAAGTCCTTGGGGTAGGCCATCTCCGCCGCCAGGCCCGCGGCAAAGGTGATGAGATTGCGGCAAAACAGGGCATGTTCCCGGCAGAGCCAGTCTTTGCCCTGCCACTTTTGGGTCAGGCCCCGGCATTGGGTAGTCTTCCAGCGGCGGGCGAATTCGTTGGGCACGCGGTTGAAAATGCGGTACAAACCAGGGTTGCCGTAGAGTTCTTCCACCCCGGTCTTGAAATCCGGAGGGAGTTGGCGCCGGCCGTAGACCGCGCCCAAAGCGGCCATGGCCGCCACCACCGCCCCGCAGGTATCGCCGAAAAGGCCCCCGCCGCCGCCGAAGCCGCTCATGAAACACATGGCCTCAGGGGTGAAATCCGTAGGTACGTGGCGCAGGAAGGCCTCCATGACACATTCCGCACAGTTGAGACCAAGCTTGAAATTCTCCTTGGCCCGCTGCTTGACCTGCTCCACCATGGCTTCGGGCGTGATCTCCATCAGTCCTCCTTTTGGAACTCTCCTGCCAGTGCAGGCCTTACTCCTTCATGACCATGAGCCGGAAGGTCTCCAAGAGGCCATCGTGGTAACGGAACTCGGACTGGACGATCCCTACCCGTTCCGCATACCAGATCCGGCCCTCCTTGAGGGGCTTGCCCGGCGGGAAGGTGATTTTCACCACCACACAGTCCCGGAAGGTCCCCGCCGGCACCTGCACCGTCTCTTTCACACTCTCGATGCGGCCCTGCGGCTCCTTCTCCTTGCCCCAGGCCGCCCCGGGGGAGAGGGGATTTTTCAGGTAATAAAAGGGCGGCTCCGCCACCCGGGGCTGGGCCTCCTTCTCCGTCTGCACGGCATAAAAAAGCATGCCCTCCCGGTCATTGTGGAAAAACACCGTATAACTCTGCCGGGTGGGACCCAGGGTGAGCACATAGCGCCGGGGGGTCACCGGCCGCTGGTCCACCCGGGCGGGGGCCAGATTGGTGACCGTAAGCCGGCCCTCCTCCGGCGCGCCTCCGGGCCGGCTGCGGCTGACGGCATACTCCCAGGAGGTCCTCTCCTGCAGGGGGAAGTAATTCTCGTAGTGCCGCGTCCCCAAGGTGAACCCGGCCACCGCCATCAGGAGCGCCCCCAGGGCGCCGGCACCCATTACCCGCCGCCCGAGCCTCATCCTGCCTCTTTGCCCCCGGGAAAACCACCCCGGCGTCGTAAAAACTCCTTTACCTGTGCCAATGCCACTGGCAGCTCCTGACCGGTATCAAGCCGGAACCAGGGCTCCTCGTCCGCCCTCGGGGGCTCGAAGTCCTGCTCCTGCAGCTCCAGGATCTCCAGGCGGCCGTCGGAGATGGAGGCCACGGCCGCCCGCCGGCTCAAGCGCTCCCGCACCGTCTCCCGGGGACATTGGCACAGGACAAAGACCGCTTCCGCCCCCGAGTTCCGGGCCAGCTCCCGGACCAGGCGGCGCTCCTGGGCGCTTTTGAAAGAGGCATCCAGAATCACCCCCGGCGCCCCGGTCTGAAGATACTCTTCAGCCCGCCGCCGCATCTCGGCGTAGGTCCGGGCCGAAAAATCCGCCGAATAGATACCTCTACCGAACTCTTCCCGCACCGGCGCCGTGGGGGGAATCCCGGCCAGCTCCTTGCGGATCATGTCGCTGTGCAGCACCGGCCAGCCCAAGGCCGCGGCCAGCTCCCGGGCCAGGGTGGTCTTGCCCGTGCCCATGAGGCCGAAGATCACCACCACGAGTCGGCCCACGACAAGTCCTCTCGGGCATAGCGCCCGGCCAGGTGGAAGTAAGCCCGGGCCAGGGCCGCCTGTTCCTCTCGCTTCATGGTCGTGAGGCCCGGTTCCTGGGCCGACAGCCAATGGATCTTACCCCGGACACAGGCCCGATAACAGCAGTAAAAGTTCAGGAGTCGGAACAGATCCGGATCCGGAAAGCCCGCCGCAAACCCCTGGGTGAAATGCCGGCTTAAGCCCTCAAAGCCGTGAAAATCCAGGTCCATGGCCAAAAAGGCCACATCCCCCGCCACATCACCATATCGGAATCGGGGATTAAATTCAATGCAGTCAAAGACATAAATGCCGTCGGCCAGACAGATGTTGCGCATGTGCAGATCGCCGTGGCAGTCCCGGATAAAGCCCTCCTTCAGGCGCCGCCGCAGCAGAGGCCGCCGGTGCTGCAAGAACCCCCGCACATAATCCCGGATTTCCGCGAAGAGCCCCGGACTCAGCACCTCCCCCACCCCGGATTTCATGCGGGCGAAGTTTTCTTCATGGTTGTACGCCAGGATGGCAGGCTCCCCGTAGCGGTTGATGTGCCGGCCGGTGGCCGCCCGCCGATAAAAAGGGAGGAGCACGGCCAGCAGCCGCTCCATGACCTCCGGACCGAGGCCGCCGGCCGCCGCCACCTCATCCATCATGCGCTCCTGAGGCAGCCTGACCATCTTCAGGGCATAATCCACCGGCTTGCCTTGCCCCCCCACCCGCAAGCGCCCCCCCACAACCGTCAGGGGCAACACCTCCAGGTAGATGTCAGGGCATAGCCGCCGATTGAGGACGAGCTCCTGCTTCAGATAATAATGGCGCTGCCGTAAGGTGCTGAAATCCAGGAATTCCAGGCGGACCGGCTTCTTCACCTTGTAAGCGAAGCGGTCGGTGAGGAAGACCCAGGAGATGTGCGTCTGCACCAGCTCCACCCGGGAGGTGGCCTCAGGATAAGCCGCCGGATCCAACAGCCCTGCCACCAGGTCCATGGCGCCGTCCACCCGGGAAAGGGCCCTAAAAGGCACCACGCGCCCTTCACGACCCTGAGATAATTCTATTATATCCCAACGCGCCCAGCCCCGCCCCCCACCGCCCGCAAAGGGGTATAATGGATATGTAAGGGGTTTGTGAGGGGAGGGCCGGGGGAGCAGTGGCTCCCCCGCCCTCCCCTCACCCTCCCCTCCCAACCCCCTTTTAAGGGGTTGGGGGAGAGGGCTTGGGAGAGGGGGCAGGGGCCTGCGGCCCCTGGCCCCCTCTCCCAAAAACCCTGCCTAAGCCATGCCCAATTCTTCTTCTTCCATATCCCGGGCTCCCCGTTCTTTGGCGGCGCTGCTTCTGGTGATCTGCGGGTTGGCAGGGGCCAGTTATTTTGCCTCGTACATGCGGTTGCCGGTGGTGCCGCTGTTTGCCCGGGAGCTGGGAGGCACGGCCCGGGAGGTGGGTCTCATCAACTCCGCCTTCCTCCTGATGCTGGGGGTGTTGTCCTTTCCCTTCGGGCTGCTCTCGGACCGCCTGGGGCGCACCCCTCTGGTGGCGGCGGGACTGTTGGTGGCGGGGGTCTCCGGGGTGCTCCTGGCCCTGACCGCCAGCGTGCGCCAGGTGGTGGCGGTCTATCTCCTTTTCGGCCTGGGGCTGGCGGCGGTGGGCCCCAATCTCATGAGCGCAGTGGCCGACCTCTCCCCCATGAGCTATCTGGGCCGGGCCTACGGCTGGTATACCACCGCCATCTATGCCGGCATGAGCCTGGGGCCGGCGGCGGGAGGCTGGCTGGCGGCCCGTCTGGGCTACCGGCTCCTGTTTCTGGTCTCCGCCGGCCTGACCCTGGTCTTGGCGGCTTTGAGTCCAGTGCTCCTCCCCGGCCGGGAGGAACTGCAGAAATCTGCCTCCCCCGGCGAAGAGGGTCCGAAGCCCCGAGTGGGGGTGGTCCTCCGGCGCAACGGTCCCCTCTGGGGCTGCTGGCTGGCCTCTTTGGGGGGCTGCTATGGGCTGGGGGCCTTTGTCACCTTTACCCCTCTGCATGCCCAGGACCGGGGCCTGAGCCTCAAGGCCATCGGGGTTGTCTTTGCGGTGCAGGCCGCGGCCAGTGCGCTCTCCCGCCTGCCCTGCGGCCGGTTGAGCGATGCGGTGCGGCGGCGCTGGATCCCGGCTTCCGGGGGCCTCGCGGCGGTCGCCGCCATTATCGCCGTCCTCGGGCTCACCCGGACTTTTGCCGAGCTCACCCTGACGGCCCTGGCCCTGGGGGTGGCCATGGGGCTGGCCTTCACCTCCATCGGTGCCCTCATCGCCGAGGTGGCCCCTCCCGGCGGCCGGGGCCTGGCCATGGGCGGTTACAACGCCAGCCTGTATCTGGGGATGATGCTGGGGGCGCTGGGGATGGGCCTCACTGCGGGCCCCTGGGGCATGGCGGTGAGTTTCGGGCTGACCGGGCTGGTGGTGGCCGCGAGCACCCTCGGGTTCATGGTGCTGGTGCGCTCCTTTCAGCCGCCGGCCCGCTGAAGCCAAGGAGGCGGGAGGTCGAAACAGAAGGGGAAATAGTCGCTGCCTGGCCCTGAGTCCCTCAAACCTGTCCTCAGAACGGCAACAGCCGGTATTTCTGTTCCGGCTTGGGCACGTACCACTCCGGGAAATTGTAATCAATCCCCGCGGCGGCGGGTTTCACGCCCCGGAAACGCCGGGCAATGGCCGGCAGGGCGTCGGGAACGAAGAGAAAGGTGTAAGGCTGGTCCTCCGCCAGGATCTCCTGCAGCCGGAAATAGGCGGCCTTGCGCTTCTCCCGATCGAAAGTGTGGCGGCCCTCCTCCAGGAGCCGGTCCACCTCGGGGTTGCGGTAGTGGATGAAATTCAGCTCCCCGGGCCGGGTCTTGGAGGAGTGCCAGATGTCATAGACATCCGGGTCCTGGCCGGTGGTCCAGCCCAACAGCACCGCCTCGAAGCGCCCCTTGTTGATGAACTCGGCGATGAAGGCGGCCCACTCCACCGTGCGGATCTTCACCGCCACCCCCACCTCCTTGAGGCGCCGCTGAATGATCTGGGCCGCCTGCTCCCGGACGGTGTTCCCCTGGTTGGTGAGGATGGTGAACTCAAAGGGGCGCCCGCCTTTCTCCAGGATCCCCTGGGAGTTGGGCCGCCAGCCCGCCTCGGCCAGGAGCTCCCGGGCCCGCTCCGGGTTGTAGGGGAAACGCGGCACATTGGGGTTGTAAAACCAGGTGCCGGGCTTGTAGGGCCCGGTGGCCTCCTGCCCCAGCCCCAGGAGCACCCCCTGGATGATCTCCTCCCGGTTGATGGCATGGGTCAGGGCCTGGCGCACCCGCCGGTCGGCAAAGCGGGGGTCCTCCAGGTTGTAGCCCAGATACACGTAGGAAAAGGCGACGTAGCGGTATTTCTGATACAGGCGCTCGAACTTGGGGTAGGCGGTCTGGCGCCGGTACTGCAAGGGGGTGAGGTTCATGCGGTCCAGATTGCCCGCCTTGAGCTCCATGAACATGGTGGAGAGGTCCGGCTTGATGAGGTAGACATAACTGTCCAGATACGGCCGGCCGCGGAAATAGTCCGGGTTGGCGGCCAGCACAATGCGCTCCCCGGCCCGCCACTCCTTGAACCTGAACGGGCCGGTGCCCACCGGCGCCCGGGCCAGGGGGGATTGGGTGATGTCCTGCCCCTGAAGTAAATGCCGGGGCAGGATGGCCAGCCCCCAGGAGGCCAAAGCCGGGGCAAAGGGACGCTCGTAGGTCACCCGGAAGGTGTAGTCATCCGGGGCCTCCGCATGCTTGACCTGCTGGTAATCGCCGGCATAGGCGGTGGGGGTCTTGGGGTCCACCATCACCTGGTAGGTGAAAAGGACGTCCCGGGCGGTGAAGGGCTGACCGTCATGCCACTTCACCCCCTTTCTGAGCTTGAAGGTGATGGTGAGGTTGTCCGGCGAGATCTCCCAGCTCTCCGCCAGATCCCCCACCAGGTTGAGATCGCCGTCATACTTCACCAAGCCGTTGTAAATCAGGCCGGCAATGCCATGGGAGGTGGCGTCTGAGGCCAGAGGCGGGATGAGGGTGCTGGCATCGCCGATACCCGCGTCGATAAAGATATCCCCATAGGCCGGGCCGGTGTCCGGTCCCCCCTCCGGCATGGCCTTCTCTGTCTCACTCCCACAACTACACAGGAGCAGGGCCGCCACCAGCAGGAACACCCCAAGTGTGGGGAATCCCCCCCGCGCCCTGGCCCCTTCGCTCCGCCTCATGCCCCCTCGCCTTCCCTGCGCACTTTCCCCTTGCCCCATGGAACTGGCTGGATTAAAATAATTTATGTCGGGACGTGGCTCAGCCTGGTAGAGCACAGCGTTCGGGACGCTGGGGTCGGAGGTTCA
This sequence comes from Desulfobaccales bacterium, assembly GCA_037481655.1. Classification (NCBI taxonomy): domain Bacteria; kingdom Pseudomonadati; phylum Thermodesulfobacteriota; class Desulfobaccia; order Desulfobaccales; species Desulfobaccales bacterium. The sequence goes on from JBBFLF010000036.1 coordinate 17,835, forward strand.
AATCCTCTCGTCCCGACCATTTGATGGACTTCACCGCCTGCCACAGGCGGTTTTTTTATGGGGGAAGGGGCCAGGGGTCGCAGACCCCTGCCCCTTCCCCCATCCCCCCATCCCCAACCCCATATCGGGGGGTGGGGAGGGGAGTTTGAGGGGAG
>JBBFLF010000037.1 GCA_037481655.1 Desulfobaccales bacterium
CCTCAGACACCCCTCCCAACCCCCCATAAGGGGTTGGGGGTGGGGCCTGGGGGAGGGGGCAGGGGCCCACCGGCCCCTGGCCCCCTCCCCCAAGGAACTCCTCCCCAAAAAGCGAGGTAGGCTCATGGATGATTTGGAAAAATTACGGGAACTGAAGGCCCAGTATGAGGCGGCGGTCGCCAAGGTGTTGCAAAAAATGCCGGAGCGGCGGGCGGAGTTTGTCAACTCCTCCGGCATCCCCATTGAGCGGGTTTACACCCCTTTGGATCTGGAAGGCTGGGATTATGTGGAAAAGCTGGGCATGCCCGGCCAGTATCCCTTCACCCGGGCGGTGCAGCCCACCGCCTACCGGGGCCGCTACTGGACCATGCGCCAGTACGCCGGCTTTGCCACCGCCGAAGAGACCAACAAGCGCTACCATTTCCTCCTGCAGAGCGGCCAGACGGGCTTGTCCGTGGCCTTTGATCTCCCCACCCAGATCGGTTACGACTCCGATCACGAGCTGGCCCGGGGCGAGGTGGGCAAAGTGGGCGTGGCCATCGACTCCCTCTGGGATATGGAGCGCCTCTTTGAGGGCATCCCCCTGGACCAGGTGTCCACCTCCATGACCATCAACGCACCCTGTGCCGTCATCCTGGCCATGTACCTGGCGGTGGCGGAGAAACAGGGGGTGCCCTTCGACAAACTCCGGGGCACGGTTCAAAACGACATCCTCAAGGAATACCCCGCCCGGGGCACCTACATCTTCGGCCCCCGGCCCTCCATGCGGCTCATCACCAATATCTTTGAATACTGCACCAAATACGTGCCCCAGTGGAACACCATCAGCATCAGCGGCTACCACATCCGGGAGGCGGGCTCCACCGCGGTGCAGGAGGTGGCCTTCACCTTGGCCAACGGCATTGCCTACGTCCAGGCCGCCATCGACGCCGGCATGAAAGTGGATGAATTCGGGCCCCGGCTGAGCTTCTTCTTCAACTCCCACCTGGATTTCTTCGAGGAGATCGCCAAATTCCGGGCGGCCAGGCGGCTGTGGGCCAAGATCATGAAGGAGCGGTTCGGCGCCAAGGACCCCCGCTCCATGATGCTCCGCTTCCACACCCAGACCGCCGGCTGCTCCCTCACCGCTCAGCAGCCTTTGAACAACATCATGCGCACCGCCTTCGAGGCCATGGCGGCGGTGCTGGGCGGCACCCAATCCCTGCACACCAACTCCTTCGACGAGGCCCTGGCCCTCCCTTCGGAGCTGGCGGTGCAGGTGGCCCTGCGCACCCAGCAGATCATCGCCTACGAGACCGCAGTGTGCGACACCATCGACCCCTTGGCCGGCTCCTACTATATCGAGTCCCTCACCGACCAGATCGAGGCCAAGGCCCAGGAATACATCGACAAAATCGACCAGATGGGCGGGGCGGTGGCCGCCATCGAAAAGGGCTACATCCAGAAAGAGATCCAGGAGAGCGCCTACCGCTACCAGCGGGAGATCGAGAAGGGCGAGCGCATCGTGGTGGGCCTCAACAAGTTCAAGGTCAAGGAGGAGGAAAAACCCGCCGACCTCCTCAAGGTGGACCCCGCAGTGGCCGACCGCCAGATCGCCAGGCTCAAGGAACTCAAGGCCAGCCGGGACAACGCCGCGGTGCAAAAAGCCCTGGCCGACCTGAAGGCCGCCGCCGAAGGGGACGCCAACCTCATGCCCCCGATCCTGGCGGCAGTGAAATCCCTGGCCACCCTGGGCGAAATCTGCGACACCCTGCGCGCCGTCTTCGGCGAATACCAGATGGCAGCCATGTAACGGGCGTTGGGGGGAGGGCCAGGGAGCGTGGCTCCCTGCCCTCCCCCCAAGCCCCCCACCCAACCCATTATGGGTTTGGGGGTGGGGGCTTGGGGGAGGGGGTAAGGGCCTGTGGCCCTTAGCCCCCCTCCCCCAACCTCAACCCTATCCGAAGGAGAAGGATTATGCAGGAAGGGAGAAAGATCCGCGTGTTAGCGGCCAAGCCGGGTTTGGATGGTCATGACCGGGGCATCAAGGTCATCTGTGCGGCCCTCAGGGATGCGGGCATGGAGGTGATTTATACGGGGCTGAGGCAGACGCCGGAGCAGATAGTGGCGGCGGCCATCCAGGAGGATGCGGACGTCATTGCCATGAGTTGTCTCTCCGGGGCCCACAATTATCTCTTCACCCGGGTGATGCAAATCCTGAAGGAGAAAGGGGTGGAGGACATCCTGGTGCTGGGGGGCGGTATCATTCCGGATGAGGACATTCCCGGGCTCAAGGCCGCCGGGATTGCCGAGATCTTTGGCCCCGGCACCGACACCAACGACATCGTCAAGTTCATCCGGGAAAATCTCAAGCGCCACAAGGCCGCCTGAGCAGGCGACTGAGGTTCCAGGGGGGAGCGAGGCCGTCCGGTCCGCTCCCCCTTTTTATTGGGCGGCAATTAGTGCTTACCCGGTGCTGCGGGCGGGCTCGGCGGGCGCGGGCGGGGGGCCGTAGACCTTGCGGATCAGCTCCAGCTCCTCCCGTTTGCTCTGCACCACTTCGTTCAGCCGGGCCTCATGCAGGGTGGTGAGCATCTCCTTGATCCGGGGGCCGGGGGGAAAGCCCAGGGCCACCAAGTCCCGGCCCTTCAGCTCCGGTTTCAGGTGCTTCAGGTGGGTGAAGTAGAGGGAGATGGCCCGGCGGCAGGGTTCGTGGCGGGTCTTGGCCATCATGTACAGAAGAAACTCGGTGGGCAGGGGGGAGAGCAGCCGGTAGATGTCGCTGCGGCCGGGCTCCTCTCCCAGCCGAAAGAGCTGCACCAGGGCCTCATCTGCGGCCACCTTGTTGTCCACAATGCGCCGGGCCAGCTTGGGGGAAGGCCGAAAGCGGGCCATCATCTCTTCGAGCTCGTCACGGTTCAGCGGCTCCACCAGCCCCAGGAAGTACACCAGCCATTTCTCGAAGGGCTCCTCCAAATAAGAGAGGTCATACCAGGAAAGCACCGCCTGGAGGCGTTCCAGCATGGCTTTGGTGGCTTCGTCGTACACCAGCCGGGGATGGATGGGCTTGAGGAGATCCAGCTCCGCCAGCCGGGCGATGGCCGGCAGCGGATTTTCCTCCTCCAGGATGAGCTTCAGCTCATGGAAGAGGCGGGGGCCCGAGAGGCGGTCGAAGAAGTTGTTCTTCACCGCGTTGTGGATGAGGTTCAGGGTCAGCTTGCTGATGCGGAAGTGGAAGCGCTGCTCGAAGCGGATGGCCCGGAAGACCCGGGTGGGGTCCTCCACGAAGCTCAAGTTGTGCAGCACCGTGAGGCGGCGCTCCTTTAAGTCCCGGGTGGCGCCGAAGAAGTCCAGGAGTGTGCCGAACTCTCCCGGGTTGAGCTTGATGGCCAGGGTATTGATGGAGAAGTCCCGGCGGTAGAGGTCCATCTTGATGGAGCTGTACTCCACCACCGGCAGGGCCCCCGGGGCTTCGTAGTATTCGGTGCGGGCGGTGGCCACATCCACCTTGAAGCCGTCCGGGTAGATGATCACTGCGGTCTTGAATTTCTGGAAGACCCGGGCCCGGGCGTTCTGCCGGGCGGCAAAGTGGCGGGCAAAGACGATGGCGTCTCCTTCGATGACCAGGTCAATGTCCAGGTTTTCCTGCCTTAAAAACAGGTCCCGGACGAAGCCGCCCACCGCGTAGGCCTGGAAGCCCAGCTCCTGGGCGGCGCGGCCGGCCTCCTCCAGGAGTTTCAGCACCCGGGCCGGCAGCCGCTCCCGCATGAGGCCCACGATGTTTTTGGTGCGCAGCGGCTGGGCCCACTGGGATTCCTCCTCCTGCTGATCGATGAGGAGGTGCAAAAGATCGGTGCGGCTGATGACCCCGATGACCTGGCCGTCCTGGACCACGGGGAGCAGGCGCTGTTTGTGTATCACCAGAGTTTCCCGGATCTCCGCCAGAGTGGCGTCGGGCCCCACGGTGGCGATGGGATGGCTCATATAGTCCTTGACCGGATGGTCCCCCAGACCGTGGTAGATGCCCTTTTCCACCGTCTGGCGGTTGATGAGGCCCAGGAGCTGGCCGTCGGCCATCACCGGCAGGGCGTTGACGCTGTAGCGGTTCAACAGGAGCTCGGCTTCCTTCAGGGTGGCGTCCGGCAGGATGGATTTTACCGGGAAGCTCATGATCTCCCGGGCCCGGCGCTGGGGGTGGATGTGGCGCTGGATGGACTGCTTGAGCTTTTCCTCCACCTGGGCCAGGGGCATGCCCTTCACCGCGGCGCTGGCGGCGTATTCGTGGCCGCCGCCCCCCAGCTCCCCCAGGATCTCCGCCACGTTCACCTCGGGGATGCGGCTTCTGCCCACGATGAAGACCCGGTCCTCCATCTGGGCCAGGGCGAAGAGCACCTGGAGGTTCTCCATATCCATGAGCTTGTGGGCCAGAACGGCGAAGTCGGCCACGTACTGGGAGGCCACGGCGCTGGCCAGGGTCACCTCCACCCCGTCGGCGGTGAAGGTGCTGAGGTGCTCGATGAGTTCATTCAAGAGGGCCACCTGCTCCACGGTGAGCTCCCGGGTGACCATCTGGGCCACCACGTTGAGGTCCGCGCCGCGGCGCAGGAGATAGGCCATGGCCTCCAGGTCCTCGGGGGTGGTGGAGGCGAAGGTGAAGGAACCGGTGTCCTCATGCAGCCCCAGGGCCATGATGGTGGCCTCCTGGGGGGTGGGCTCCAGGCCCCGCTCCCGTAAGATTTCCGTGAGCACCGTGGTGGTGGCCCCGTAAGGCTTCACCACTTCCACCACGCCGTGCACGTCGTCTTCGGAGTCGGGGTGGTGGTCGTAGATGTGCACCTCCACCTCGGGGGAGCGGGCGGCCTCAGCGAATTTGCCCAGGCGGGAGGCCTGGCGGGTGTCCACCAGGATGAGGCGGCGGATCTCTCGGGGGTCCACCTGCTTGGCCCGGGTGAAATCCAGGAAATAGAAGCTGGAGCGGATGAAGAAGTCCCTGAGGCTCGCCTCCTGGGACCCGGAAAAGACCAGAAGCGCCTGGGGATAGAGCTTTTTGGCCGCCACCATGGCCGCCAGGGCGTCAAAATCGGCGTTCAGGTGGGTGGTGATGACCTCCAGGGTCCGGGGCGGGGCGGGCCGGGTCTCGTTCATGGACGGGGATGCGCCTCTTCATAGACGGCCCGAAGACGCGCCGCCTCGAGATGGGTGTAGATCTGGGTGGTGGAGAGGTCCGCATGGCCCAAAAGGAGTTGCAGCACCCTAAGATTAGCCCCCCGGCTCAACAGATGGGTGGCAAAGGAGTGGCGCAGCATGTGGGGGCTCACCGGCGGCAGGCCGCTTTTGGCGGCGTAATGGCCAAGGATTTTCCAGAACCCCTGGCGGCTCAGCCGCCCGCCCCGGCGGTTCAGAAAGACATATGGACTCATAACTCCCGTGCCGCTCGACTTTAGACTTTGGACTTTGGACTTTGGACCTTGGACTTTGGACTTTGGACCTTGGACCTTGGATTTTGGGCTCTGGACTTCCAACTTTGAACCTTGAACCTTGAACCTGGAACCTTGCAATAAGTACTGCCGCCCCTCATGGAGATAGCGGTTGAGTTTGGCCACCGCCACCGGGGTGAGGGGCACGAGGCGCTCCTTGTTGCCCTTGCCGGTGACCCGGACCAGCCCCCGGGTGAGGTCCACCTGACGCAGGGTCAGGCCCACCAGCTCCGAGACCCTCAGGCCGGTGGCGTAGAGCACCTCCAGGAGGGCCGCATCCCGCTGGCCCAAGGGAGTGGCAGCGTCCGGGGCGTTCAAGAGCGCCTCCACCTGGGCCTCGCTCAACACCTGGGGCAGCCGGGCCGGCAGCCGGGGGGTGGTGAGAAGGGAGGCAGGGTTGGCGCTGAGCTCCTCCTCCCGCTCCAGGAAGCGGAAAAAGCGCCTCAGGGCGGAGAGATGCCGGGCCCGGCTGCGGGCCGACAATCCCCGGGCTTCCAGGAAGCCCAAATAATGCCGCAGGTCGTCCAGGCTCACCTCCTCCCAGCCCCGGCGGCCCAGGGCGGCCACAAAGCGCCTCAGCTCCTGCAGGTCCCGGGCGTAGGCCTCCAGGGTCAAGGGCGCCAGCCCCCGCTCCACGCTCAAGTGGTGCAGGTAACGCTCCAGGGCGTCGTCCAGGCGCTCGGGGGCTTCCCGGGCCAGCTCGGTGAGGAGGGCGCTCAGCTCCTCGTCCGAGAGCACCCGGGCAGCCGGGCCGGGGTCCGGGGAGGGAAGGGGGTCAGTCTTGCTGTGCCGGGCGTCCAGAAACCGGGCCAGATGCCGGGCCAGCTCCCCCTGGCGGCGGCTTGGGGGGTCCTCCGCCGGCAGCAGCAGCCGGGCCTGCTCATGAAGCCAGGCCGGATCCCATGCCTCCCGGCCCTCCTCCTTTGCCCGGGCAGCCAGGGCCTTCAGGTCGGCGGCCGCCGCGGCCAGCTCGGCGGCGGACCAGCCCGCCTCTTTGAGCTGCGCCAGGAAAGCACTGACTGCGGCCGGCAGGATGGCCTCTTGCATGATGGAGTCTCAGTCAAAAAGGGAGGGGACAAGAAATGGTCCAGGTTTTTTGGCCTCGCAGCGTGCCCACGCGTCACGCCCGGCGCTGCCCTGCACCTCCGCCGCCCGGTTCCGCCGTGTCCTTCCCTGTGGGTTCTGTTATATTTGATTATAATCGTTATCCGGGACGGTGGCGACGGGTTCCTGAACCACCCCCGGTCCTGAGGTCCATGGCTCAGATCATCTATGGCCGCCACCCGGTGCTGACCGCACTCCGGCACCGGGAAGCCTCCCTGGAGGAGGTTTATGTGGCCCAGGGCGTGAGCGGCGCCTGGGTAGCGGAGCTCACCCGGCTGGCCCGCAGCCGGGGAGTGAGGATACGCACCCTTCCCAAGGCGGCCCTGGACCGCTTGAGCGGCACCCCCCACCATCAGGGGGTGGCGGCCCGGCGGGCGGAGTTCGCCTATCTGCCCTGGGAGGAGCTTCTGGCCCGGTTGCCAAAAACGCCCGGGGCCCCGCTGGTGGTGGCCGCGGACGGGCTCACCGATCCCATGAACCTGGGAAACCTGGCCCGCAGCGCCCTGGCCGCCGGCGCCCAGGGCCTCATCATTCCCAAGGACCGGGCCGTGGGCGTGACCCCTGCGGTCCTCAAGGCCGCCGCCGGCGCCCTGGAGATTCTCCCCGTCTGCCGGGTGACCAATCTGGCGGAGACCCTCATCGCCCTCAAGGAGCAGGGCCTGTGGGTGGTGGGGACCGATGCCGGGGGCGATGTGAATCTTTATGAAGTGGATCTCACCGTGCCCCTGGTCCTGGTCATCGGCGGGGAGGACAAGGGGCTCCGGCCCCGGGTGCGCCGGCAATGCGATGTGCTGGCGGCCATCCCCATGGCCACAGACGCGGTGAGTTCGCTGAACGCCGCCGCCGCCGGGGCGGTGGCGCTGTTTGAGGCCCGCCGGCAGCGGCTGGCCAAAGAGGCCGCAAGCCACGTGGCGGAAATCTCCTCCGCCTAATTAATATCCCCAGATCCAGGACGACCTATGACCGAGCGACGCACCATTCATATGACCTGGCAGTTTTCCTGGCAGAGCCGGGAAGCCAATCATCTGGAAGAATTTTTCGTGCCCTTAAGCCTCTATCGGGATGCCGACCTTCTGCCGGAGCCCCTCAAGGCGGCCCTCAACGGTTGGGAGGTGGGCCGGCAGGTCAGCCTCACCATCCGGCCCGGGGAGATTCTCCCGGCCTATGACCCGCAGCGGGTCTTCACCTTTGCCCGCCAGGAGTTTCAGGGCGGGGCGGTGCAGCCCCGCTTCGGCCGCTACTATCCCCGGGGGCTGCTGGCGGGCTTTTACGGCAATCCCCTGCCTTTCCGCTGCATCGGGGTCAATGCCCAGGAACTGCAGGCCGATTTCAACCACCCCTTCTCATCCTATGCCTTTTCCTTTACCGCCGCCATCACCGGGGAGGCCAAGGAGAGCGGCGGCACCGGGGGCCAATGCCTGGACTGGTTCGATGTGGCCACCAGCGGCCCGGGCATGCAGGCCCGCTGGCAGGGGCAGCCCACGGATTTCTTCCGGGACAACCCCTTCGGCCGCCGGGATATCTCCGCCGACGCCCGCTTCTACGAGGAGCCCCGGCTGGTGAGCCACGTGGACGCCAAGGCCCAGGAGCTCCTCCAGGCCCTGTATGCCCGGCTGCTCACCCCGGAGATGGAGATTCTGGACCTGATGAGCAGCTGGCAGAGCCACCTGCCCGCGGACCTGCGGCCCAAAGCCCTCATTGGTTTGGGTCTGAACGAAAAGGAGCTCCAGGCCAACCCCCAGCTCACGGGCCATGTGCTCCACGACCTCAATCAGAACCCCCGGTTGCCCTTTGAGGCAGAGAGCTTTGATGCGGTAATCTGCAACCTCTCGGTGGAATATCTCATCAAGCCTTTTGAGGTCTTTGCCGAATGCGCCCGGGTGCTGAAGCCCGGGGGGCTGCTGGTGCACACTTTCTCGCACCGCTGGTTCCCCCCCAAGGTCATCCGTCTCTGGACGGAGCTCACCGAATTTGAGCGGGTGGGGCTGGTCCTGGAGTATTTCCTCAAAGACGGCCTCTTTCGGGAGCTTCACACCTTCTCTTCCCGCAACTGGCCCCGGCCCCAGGAGGACCGCTACTTTCCCCAGGCCCGGCAGGCGGATCCCATCTATGCGGTCTGGGGGAGGAAGGCCGGGTGAAGGAGCCCGCCAAGATCATCCTCATCCGGCGGGACAACATCGGGGATCTGGTGTGCACCACCCCAGCCGTGGCGGCCCTCCGCCGGGCCTTTCCCCGGGCCCGGCTGGCGCTCTTGGCCAACACCTACAACGCCGTGATTCTTCAGGGCCACCCGGACCTGGATGTGCTTTATACGGTGCAGAAACCCAAGCATGCCCCGGAGCGGGCCAAGGCCGCAGTCCTGTGGGAGAACTTCCGGGTCTTCCGGCAGATCCGCCGGGAGAGATTTGATGTGGCCGTGGCCTGCGGCTCTTTCACCCCCACCCTGGCGCACCACACCTTTTTGACCGGCGCCCGGATGCGCCTGGGCTATGTGCGCCGGCCGCGGCGCTTTCCCTGGTATACCCACCCCCAGGCCGAGCCCATGGACCCCTGCCATGAAGTGGAGAAGGTCTGCCGGTTGCTTCACCCCCTGGGGGTGACCGAAGCGCCGGGGCCCCTCAGGCTCTTCCCGGACCCGGAAGAGCTGGCCCGCTTCCGGGCGCAGGTCACAGTCCACCCGGCCACGGCGGGCAAACCCCTCCTCGCCGTGGCCATCAGCGCCCGCACCCCCAACAAGTGTTGGCCGCTTATGCATTTTGCCGAACTCCTCGAGGCGCTGCTGGCGGAGGGCCGCCTGGGGGTGGTGCTGCTGTGGGCCCCGGGTTCGGCCCACAACCCCCTCTTTCCCGGGGATGACGAGGCCGCGGCAGGCTTGCGGGCCCGGTTCGGGGAGCGCCTGCTGGCTTACCCCACCCCCGGTCTGCCGGCCCTGGTGGCGGCGCTGTTCGGGGTGGACCTGGTGGTGACCCCGGACACCGGCTCTCTGCACATCGCCGCGGCGGCCAGGAAACCCACGGTGGCCCTGATGCCCCCGGAGAACGTGGCCGGCTGGTATCCGTGGCAAACGCCTGCCCGGGTGCTCACCGACCCGGCCGGGGTGGCCGCCGTCCCCACTCCGGCGGTGCTGGCGGCGGTGAGGGAGCTTGCTGCCGACCATCTGGGATAGTCCAAAGTCCAAAGTCCAAAGTCCAAGGTCCAAAGTCCAAGGTCCAAAGTTCAAAGTCAGGAATCCGGGGGACTAAGTTCAAGATTGACAATTTAAGGTGAAGACATGGCCTTTAGTTTGAGGATGGCCGCGTCCGCCGATAACCAAAGGGGGGGACCCTTTTCATTTCTTTAAACTTTGAACCTTGAACTTTGAACTCACCAAGGAAAGTTTAGGGTTCAAAGTTCAAAGTTCAAAGTCAGGAATCTGGGGGACTAAGTTCAAAATTCATAATTCACGGTGAAGACATGGCCCCCCAGCTTGCGAGGCTCTTTAGTCCCCGGCATGGCCCTCGGCGTGAGGATGGCTGCGTCCGCCGATAACGAGGTGGGCGCCTTTTTTATTTCTTTAAACTTTGAGCTATGAACCTTGAACTTTGAACTCACCAAAGAAAGTTTAGGGTTCAAAGTTCAAAGTTCAAAGTCAGGAATCTGGGGGACTAAGTTCAAAATTCATAATTCACGGTGAAGACATGGCCCCCCAGCTTGCGAGGCTCTTTAGTCCCCGGCATGGCCCTCGGCGTGAGGATGGCTGCGTCCGCCGATAACCAGGGGGCGCTTTTTTCTTTTTTTTAAACTTTGAACTGTGAACCTTGAACTTTGAACTCACCAAGGAAAGTTTAGGGTTCAAAGTTCAGAGTTCCAAGTTCCATATAAGGAATACGGGATTCTAAGTTCAAGATTCACAATTCACGGTATTCACAATTCACGGTGAAGACATGGCCTTCTGTTTGAGGATGGCTGTGTCCAGCGATAACCAGGGGGCGCCTTTTTCTTTTTAAACTTTGAGCTATGAATCTTGAACTTTGAACTCAACAAGGAAAGGGTTCAAAGTTCAAAGTTCCATGTCAGGAATTCGGGGTTGTAAGTTCAAGATTCATAATTCACGGTAAAGATATGGCCCTGCCAGCTCGCGGGGGCATCTTCAGTTCCCCGGCATGGCCCTCGGCGTGAGGATGGCTGCGTCCGCCGATAACCAGGGGGCGCTTTTTTCTTTTTTTTAAACTTTGAACTGTGAACCTTGAACTTTGAACTCACCAAGGAAAGGAAGGATACGGAGCAAAGAGGGGTCAGCCGAGGATGACAATCCCCAAATAGCCGTCCACGGTGAGGGGGTCGCCGGTGTGGATGAGGCGGGTGGCCCGGGGCACGCCGGTGACGCAGGGGATGCCGTATTCCCGGGCGATGATGGAGCCGTGGATAAGCATGCCGCCCCGGCGCTCCACGATGCCGGCGGCCAAGGGCACCACCAGGGTCATGCTCGGGTCCAGGGCGTCGCACACCAAGACCTCGCCCGCCCGGAACTGAAAGAGCTCATCGGCGGTGAGGACCACCCGGGCCGAGCCCCGGGCCAGTCCCGGGCTGGCGGGCTGACCGATGAGTTGCCGGGCCTTGAGGCGGCCAAGGCCCGTGACGCCCACCGCCCCCGGCCCCTTTGCGGGGGTGGCCGTCAACTCGCCCCCCAGCTCCTGAACGTCCGCCGGCAGCTCCCTGAGCTCTCCGCCTCGCCGCCGGTATTCCTCCAGGGCCCGGAGGAACTGGGCCGCAATCTTCCCCAGATACAGGTTGTCATCGTCCCTGAGGCGATAGCTGGCCCGGGCCAGCTCCAGGTACTGGGCCATCTCTACCCGTTTTTCGCCGCTGAACCGGGAGAGGAACTGCCCCTGCAGGTCCTCCACCTTCCGGGGGTCAAAGCGCTCCGCCTGAATGGATCTGTGGGCCATTTCCTCCAGCAAAGACGCCAAGGTTTCGGAGCTCAGACCGCAGGTGGAACTGCCGCAGGCCAGGTCCCCGAATTCCTCCATAAAGGTGCGCCACAGCGGCTGCAATTCCGGGTCCCTCACCTGACCGCGGCGAACTTCCTCCAGCAGCTCCGGCTGTTCCCGCACCCGGGCGGCCATCTCCATGAGCAGACGGTTGCGCCGCAGGGCCAGCATGCCCGCGGCTCCCAGCAGATCCAGGAATTCATACGGGTCCCGGGGCTTCACCGCATCGTTATAGATCTGGCCGAACAGGCGCACCCCGTGGGCCAGAGGAATAAAGTCATCCCAGCAGACCTTTTTCCACCGCCGGTAGCTGCGGCTCCGGCTGATCACCTCCTCCTTAAGGGCGGCCTCATCCAGCTTCTTTAGGGGCTTGGCGGCCAGCACCTCTGCCTCCCGGTTCATGGCGGGGAGGAGCTCTTCTTCCACTTTCCGGCGCAGGGCCTTGAGGTTGCCGAAGCTGCGCCTCAGGCTCAGGTACCAGGGGCGTTGGTCGCCCTCCCCCTCTGGGGGAGGTGTGCTGATGGGGCGGGATTGGAGGGCCACCAGTTGGCCGCCCTTAAATGTCCACTCCACATCCTGGGGCGCGCCGAAAATCTCTTCGCACCGCCGCACCAGCCGGTAAATCTGAAGCACCTCCGCTTCGTTCAGGGGCGGCTCCTGCCGTTGTGCCGGAGCCAGCTCAGCCAGGCGCACGCCTTCTTTCCCCGGGAGCAGCACCTCGCCTTTGGGCGCCGTCCGGTAAGCCAGAATCTGCCCGGTGGCCCGGTCCAGGAGCCAGCGGTCCGGCTCCACCGTGCCGTCCACCAGGCCCTGGTTGAGGCCGTACACGGCTTCGACGACGGCTTGGGCGGGGTCCTGAGGGTTTTGCCCGAAGGCCACGCCGGAGCGGTCCCCCACCACCATCTCCTGGATAAGCACGGCCATGGCGCTTTTGCGCACGTCCAGCCCCAGTTCCCGGCGGTAAAGGAGGGCGGCGTCGGACCACAGGGAGGCCCAGACCAGTTTGAGGTGCTCCAGCACCGCCTCAAGCCCCGCCACATTCGCAAAGGAGGCGTGCAGGCCCGCGAAGGAGGTCTGGCGGGAGTCCTCCCCGGGCGCGGAGGACCGGACCACAGAGCGCTCGGGCAGGTGGGGGGCGAGCTCCTGCCGCAGCCGGGCCGCCAGGTCCGGAGGCAACGGCGTGGTATGAAAGAGGTGCCGAAGACGCAGGGCCAGATCCCAGATCTCCTCCCAGCGCATCTCCTGAAAGCTCTTGCGCCGGAGTTCCAGGAGGATGCGCCCCCTCAGACCGGTGGCGGCCACAAACTCCTCATAGGCCCGGGTGGTGACGATGAGGGTAGGGGGGACGGGAATCCCATGCCGCTGCAGCACCGCCAGGGCATAGCCCTTGCCGCCCGCCAGATGGCGGTGGCGCGCCCCGACTTCGTCCAGATGCAGTACCAGGCTCATGAGGCGGGGACCACCTCATGCACCTCCTGGAAGCGGGTGACCAGGATGTACTTTTCCACCCGCACCCGGATGAGGGCGCAGGTGGGCGCAGTGACGAAGTCCCGGAGATACGGATGCTTGGCTAAGTAAATGGCCTGGTATCGCTCCCGCTCCGGCTCCAGGAGTTCCGAGGCGGTGCCCAGGACGGTCACCGCCGCGGCCTCGCCGAAATCCGTCTCCCGGTGGCTGCGGTTGTCCACCAGCAGGGACACGTGGGGAGTGGCCGTCAGGTCGGCGAACTTCCGGGTCGCCCGGGGGGTGGCGAACAGGACCTCTTTCAGGTCCGCAGTGGCGGTAAAGGCGATGAGGTTGGTGTAGGGCCGCCGGGGCTCCTCCGCGGCCACGGTGGCCAGCACCGCCAGCCGCTGCCCCTGGAGCAGCTCCTGCAATATCTGGTGGATCTCCGTCGCGTCAGTCATGCTTCACCTGTTTGGGCTGGCCCAGGGGAGGGGAGGCTCAGGAACGAAGCTCCCGAAGGACCGCCTCCCCGGCCCGGCGGCCGGAGACTAGGGCCCAGTGGATGGAGGAGAGGCTCTGGTATTCGCCGCAGACAAAGAGCCCGGGGCGCAAGCGCTCATCGGTCTGGGCACCAAAGACCCGTAACCGGTGGGGCCTCGGGGGGAGGAGGGAGCCGCCGCCTGAGGTCACCCCCGGTGGCCGTGAGGATGGAGCCGGGGCTTCCGGTGGCGCGCCACTCGCTCCGGCGGCTGGCGGCGCACCCAGCGGATGAATTTCTGCATCTCGGGGTGCTGGCGGATGCGGTCGGGGGTGGCAAACTCCGTGGCCAGCTCTTTGTCGGTGAACAGGGAATGAAGCTTGCGATGGCAGGTGCGGTGCAGGTAAGCGGCCTCGGTGCCGCCCTGGGATCTGGGCCGCCAGTGATGGCGGTCGATGCTGTCGCCGGCGAGCAGGGGCCGGCCGCAGATGGGACACGGACCCAGATGCTCAGGGGTCCTGCCGGTGCGCATGGCGCTTTGCTTTGCTGCTGTCGATTTTGTGGGGCGATCGTAAAAGCGCCCCCGACTGTCAGACCTTGGGACTTAAATTTTGGCACTTGGCTCTAAAGAATCGGCCAGGGAGCAGTGCCCTTGTCCTCTCCTCCCGGCCCTTCCTCCCAGCTCTCCCTCGCTGACCCCTCAGCCGCTTTCCTGGCTCAGGCCCCGTCCAGGGCATGTCTTTTCAGATCCTCCAGGGAGACAAACTTGAGGGCGGCCTCGTGGGTGGCCGCCAAGACCATCGGCGGGGCCACCCCCGCCTCCAGGGCTTCCCGCCAGCGCAGGGCGCATAGACACCAGCGGTCCCCCGGCTTTAAGCCCGGAAAGCCGAACTCCGGCGCCGGGGTGGTGAGGTCATTGCCCCGGGAACGGGTGAAGGCCAGGAATTCCGCCGTCACCAGAGCGCAGATGACATGGGTGCCCGTGTCCTCCGGTCCCGTTACACACCTGCCAGTGCGATAAAAGCCGGTGCGGGGGGCAAGGGAGCAGAATTCCAGCTTCCCGCCCAGCACATTTCTGGCCTCGGCCATGGGGTGCTCTCCTGGGCTGACTGAGAGTGCAGAGCCTTTTTACTGCCGCTCCTGCATCTCCTGGCGGCGCATGGGCATGCTGTCGATCAAAGCAAAGATGTCGGCCAGGGGCACCCGCCGCGCTTCATTCAGCTTCACCCCGCCGTCCTTGCCCACCAGCACCACGGTGAAGGCGCCGGGTGGGGCGGCAAAGCGCTGCCGCAGGGCCTGGGCCTGCTCAGGGGAGAGTTCGTCGCCATTCTGAAAACTTCTCCCCGCCTCCAGGACCCGGAAGACGATGAGACCCCAGTCCTTGACGCCTTTGGCCTGTTCCTCCAGTTCCCGCCCCAGGGTCTGGTAGGCGGGGTGGTCGGCCGTGGGCGCAAACAGCAGGAGCAAGCGGTTCTGCCAGCGGTAGGCGGACAGATCAGGCATCTCCCCACTTAAGGCCGCCTTCATTAGGCGACGACGCTCAAAACCAGAATCAAACTGCACCAGATGAGGATAATTTTGGCTGACATCTCTTCTCCCCCATCAACCCCGGATTCTGAGACGATAATGAGATACCTGCCACTCCTCGCCCCGGCGATAACCCCGAAGATGCCCGCCGGGCTGGCGTTGCGGCTGGGCAGGCTCAGAAGCCACACCCCCGCCATATACACCACCGCCGCCAGGAGATTCAGCCCGAGGAGGGTGGGGACGGAAACCGCCTCCATCTGATGTTTGTCCGTTGATCAGGCGTCAGGGGGCAGGATGGGCAAACCCGCCTCTTTCCAGGCGGCCACCCCTCCCAAGAGGGCCTTGGCGTTTTTGAAGCCCTGCTTCTGATATTCGGCTGCCAGACCGGCAGAGGAATGCTCCTGAGTTCAGGCGCAGTAAAAGACGATTTCCTGATCTTTGGGCAGGCCGGCCAGGCGGTTTTTGAATTCTTTCAGGGGGATGGCCCCTTCCAGGCGCATGGACCGGAAGGCCTCGTCACTCTCATACGCGCAGACCAACAGGCACTCCCCCGCTTTGACCCGGGGATAGATCTCCGCCGGAGCCACCCGATTAACCTCTGCCATGACAACTCCTTTCCTCAGGTAATGCATACCCGGCTGGACCGGGATGGTTATTCCACAGTGGCCACACCGGCAAGATAATCATAACCGGGGGAAAGTCAATTTGAGCTCCTGCCGGCATCTGGGGAGACGCCCTTACAGTCGCCTTTCAAGTTCACAGTCCAAACAAAAAGGGGTGCGGCCGCACACCGCACCCCCGGTCTTTCTCTGGTAGGCACGAGGAGATTTGAACTCCTGACCCCCACCGCGTCAAGGTGGTGCTCTCCCCCTGAGCTACGTGCCTGTGGCTGACAATTATTTAATATCCCCTCTGACCTTTGGCGTCAATAGGGAAATGGGCCACCCAAAGGGGAAGAGAATCCTCCGCTGAGCTGGTAAACCCGGAAACCATGGGCCGAGAGCCACGGCGCCGCCGCCACGGCAGCCCGCTGTCCCCGATTCTAACTTGAAGAGGGCCTATTTCAAAATCAACCCCACCCCCCGGATGACGATCTTGTCCTTGGTGTCGGCGAAATTGACCCGCAGGCTCAACAGGAGCGGGCCCTTGGCGGGGTCAATGTCCACCGCAGGTTTGGAGTTGACACAGATGGGCCCGGGATGGGTCTGGTCAGTGCCGTCATCCAACAGCACCAGGGCGGTGCTGGGGGGATTCTGCACCTGCGCCAGCCGGATCTGGCTGATGTAGGTGGGGGAGGGTTTTTTGCCGGTGCTGTATTCATAACAGACCCGCACCCCGGCGATGTGCTGCCCCAGGGGGGCCTCCACTCCCATCTCCACCACCTTGTTGCCCCCGCCGGCGGTGGTCTCGCCGGTAGTGGTGGAGGTGACGATCAAGCCGGCCAAGCCGCTGCCCACCCCGGAAGTGACGGCGTTAAACGCGGTTTGGACGCTGACGTCGCCGGGCAGAAAGTCCAGATGATTGAGCCAGTAAACTTTGAGCGGTACCAGTTCGGGCTTATCCACCTGGACCTCCGGCTTGGCAGCCTGCACTTCCGGTTTCACCGCCGGAGCTTCCGGCTTGGCCACCTGGGCCACCGCGCCGGCCGCCAGCAGCAGAAGAATAACCCCGAAAATCACGAAGACCCGTCCATGGGCACGCCGCATGTGCTTCTCCTTTTCTTGCTGAGGGTGAGAAGTTATTCTGCGAGAAGGACTGCCGGGGCCGGGGGAACTGTCAGACCGGGTGGCAGGAAAGGGGCCCAAAGCAGGGGGAGAAATGCCACGCTTTCAGCCGTGGTCAAAGCGTGGGCCAGGAGTGAGGGGCAAAACCGCCGGCGGCGGCAGTAATGATAAGCCCATCTCAGCACATCGGGGGGCAATGTCAAGGAAAAAGGGGGTGGCCGGGGAAGTGCTTGACAGGATGCGGCGAAATTGTTAGTGTAATCCGAGTTTTGCCAGCTTTAAGGAGAGGCGGCATGTACTTCCAAGACCTGCTCATGACCCTGGAACGCTTCTTTGCCGAGCGGGGCTGCATCATCGCCCAGCCCTATGATGTGGAGGTGGGAGCCGGCACCTTCAACCCCCACACCCTGCTGCGGGCCCTGGGGCCGGAGCCCTGGAACGTGGCCTACGTGGAGCCCTCCCGGCGCCCCACCGACGGCCGCTACGGCGAGAACCCCAACCGCCTGCAGCATTACTACCAATACCAGGTCATCATGAAGCCCTCCCCCAAAAACATCCAGGAGATCTACCTGGATTCCCTCCGGGCTCTGGGGCTGGACCCCCTGGACCACGATATCCGCTTCGTGGAGGATGACTGGGAATCCCCCACCCTGGGAGCCTGGGGCCTGGGCTGGGAAGTCTGGCTGGACGGCATGGAGATCACCCAGTTCACCTACTTCCAACAGTGCGGCGGCATCGATCTCCATCCCATCAGCGTGGAACTCACCTACGGCCCCGAGCGCATCGCCATGTACCTCCAAGGAGTGGAGAGCGTCTATGACCTCAAATGGAACAAGGACGTCACCTACGGCGACGTCCACCACCGGGGCGAAGTGGAACACTCCATCTACAACTTCGAGCAGGCCGACGTGGATATGCTCTTCCGCCTCTTTGACATGTACGAAAAGGAAAGCCTGCGCATCATCGAACAGGGCCTGGTGCTGCCGGCCTACGACTACTGCCTCAAGTGCTCCCATACCTTCAACCTGCTGAACGCCCGGGGAGCCATCAGCGTGGCGGAACGGGCCAGCCTCATCGGCCGGGTGCGCCACCTGGCCCGCCTATGCTCCGAAACCTACCTCAAACAACGAGAAGCCATGGGCTTCCCGTTGTTGAAGAAGTGAGTGGTGGGGGGAGGCCGGGGGAACTGAGTTCCCCCGCCTCCCCCCACACCCCCCTCCCAACCCCCGCATAC
>JBBFLF010000038.1 GCA_037481655.1 Desulfobaccales bacterium
GGGGAGGGCGGGGGAGCCACCGCTCCCCCGGCCCTCCCCTCAAAATTTTTTTGTGCCGAAATCTATGCTCATGACATCTGGAAAGACTCCCACGTCCGCCGCCCCCAGGAGCCGCCGTCTCTGGGTCCACCTGCGCCGGACCAGCCAGATCCTCTTTTTCCTGCTCTTTGTCTGGCTGTTTCTCCAGGCGGAATACCGTAGCGCCCCCCAGCTCGCCTGGCCGGTGGACCTCTTCTTCCGCTTCGATCCTTTGGCCCTGGCGGTGACCCTCCTCACCTTCAGCCCCCTGGTGCCGGCCCTGCTGTGGTCCCTGACCTTCGTGGCCCTCACCCTGGTGTTGGGGCGGTTCTTCTGCGGCTGGGTCTGCCCCCTGGGCACCACCCTGGATGGCCTGCGCCGCCTTCTCTTCTCCCCCCGCCCCGACCGGGGGGTGGCGGACCGCTGGCGCCGGGCCAAATACTACCTCCTCATCGCCCTGCTGGCCGCCGCGCCCCTGTCCGTCAATCTGGCCGGGCTCTTTGACCCCCTTTCCCTGCTGTACCGCACCCTGACCATTGTCTTTTACCCCGCCTTCAGCTACGGGGTGGAGAAAGGCAGCACCGTCCTCTACCACCTGGGGCCGCCGCTGAGCACCCTTAGCGAGCCGGTGTATCAGCTCCTCAAGGCCACTGTGCTCCCCTTCCGGAGCCTGGTGTTTCTGCTGCCCTTCCTCACCCTCACCCTCTTTGCCCTGATTGTGGCCGCAGAGCGGGTGGACCGCCGCTTCTGGTGCCGGGCCTTGTGTCCCCTGGGGGCGCTCTACGGGATTTTTGCCCGCTTCTCCTTGCTGCGTCGCACCCCCGCCAGCCTCTGCCCGGATTGCGGCGACTGCGCCGTGGTCTGCAAGATGGGGGCCTTTAAGGGAGAAAGCCAGGCGCCGGGTGCCCCTGCCTTGTCCACCGGGAGGCCGGATGAAGGAGAGGCGGCGGAAAAGCCGGCTGCTCCCGGCTCGCCCCCCAAGGCCCGCCTCGCCCCTCACCTCTCCTCCGAGTGCCAGCTCTGCCTGAGCTGCGTGGCGGCTTGTGAGAAGGGCCGGCCCGACTTCGTCTGGCGGCGCCTCCCCCGGGCGCCCCTGGATCTGGGGCGGCGCCAGGTCATCACCGCGGTGGCCGCCGGCGTGGCCTTGGCCCCGGTGGTGCGCCTGGGCTCCCTGGCCCGGCGGCCCGATGAGTTCCTCCTCCGGCCCCCCGGCGCCCAGGATGAGGGCGAGTTCCTGGCCCGCTGCATCCGCTGCGGCCAGTGCATGAAGGTCTGCCTCACCAACGGCCTGCAGCCGGTCCTGTGGGAGGCGGGGCTGGAGGGGCTCTACACCCCCCGCCTCATCCCCCGGTTGGGGTATTGCTCCTACGGCTGCAACCTCTGCGGCCAGGTCTGCCCCACCGGCGCCATTCCGGCCCTGGAGCTCCCCGCCAAGCAGGCCCTCTCCTTGGGGGTGGCGGCCTTCGACCGCAACCGCTGCATCCCCTGGTCCGAAGGCAGCGACTGCCTGGTGTGCGAGGAACACTGCCCCGTCTCCCCCAAGGCCATCACCTTCAACCTGGGGGAGGTTATCACCCCCAAGGGGGAGAAGGTGCAGGTGAAACTGCCGGTGGTGCACCCCGACCGCTGTATCGGCTGCGGCCACTGCGAACACGTCTGCCCGGTGGGCGGCCAGGCCGCGGTCCGGGTGCGCCGGTCGCTCAGGGTGGAGATGTGAGTGAGGGGAGGGCCGGGGGAGTCTGACTCCCCAACCTTCCCCTCACGCTCCCCTCCCAATCCCCCGAAAAGGGGTTGGGGGAGAGGGTCAGGGAGAGGGGGCAGGGGGCCACTGCTCCCTGGCCCCCTCTCCCTGAATCGTGCCATGCCATGAAACGCCACTATCCGGAACAGCCCCTGGTGGGGGTGGCCGCGGTCATCTTCCGGGGGGAGGAGGTCCTGCTGGTGCGGCGGGGTCAGGAGCCCCAGAAAGGCGCCTGGAGCCTCCCCGGCGGCCTGGTGGAGGTGGGCGAACGCTTACCTGAGGCCCTGCTTCGGGAAGTGCGGGAGGAGACCGGCCTCACGGTCCGCATCCTGGGGATCACCGCAGTCCTGGAGCGCATCTACCGGGATGGGGCCGGCGGCGTGCCCTATCACTACGTGCTGGTGGACTTCGCCTGCGAGCATGTGGCAGGCGACCCCCGGCCTGCCTCGGACGTCACCTCGGCCCGCTTCGTGACCCTGGCAGAGCTGGATGACCTGGAGCTCCCCGACCTCACCGCCCAGGTCATCCGCCGGGCCGTGCGCCAGCGGGCGGCCGGGGCTTTCCTGCCGCTGCTGGAGTGACGGGTCACCTCCCGCGGCTCTGAGGGAGCAATGGCTCCCCCACCCTCTCCTCACGCTCCCCTCCCATCCCCCTGTATAAAGGGTTGGGGGTGAGGGCGTGGGAGAGGGGGCAGGGGTCTGAGATCCCTGGCCCCCTCTCCCACAACCATTTCATCCCGGTCAGTCCGCTTGGGGTACTTTCGGCAGCTCCGCCAGGGAGCGCTGCAGTTCCGCCTCGGGAAACTCCACATCCTCCAGTTTGCCCGCCAGAAAAGCATCGTACGCCGCCAGATCCAGAAACCCGTGGCCGGAGAAGTTGAAGACGATGACCTCGGGCCGGTTCTCCTCCCGGCAGCGGATGGCCTCGTCGATGGCGGCCTTCACCGCATGGGCGGTCTCCGGCGCCGGGATCACCCCCTCAGAGCGGGCAAAGAGCCGGGCGGCCTCAAAGACCGGGTTCTGGGGGTAAGCCCGGGGTTCAATGACCTTTTCATCCACCAGCAGACAGACCAGAGGCGAATCCCCATGGTAGCGCAGGCCCCCGGCGTGGATGCCCGGGGGCACAAAGCCGTGACCCAGGGTGTGCATGAGCATGAGGGGGGTGAGCCCCACCGTATCCCCGAAATCATAGGCATAGGCACCGCGGGTGAGGGTGGGACAGGCGGTGGGTTCCACTGCCACCAGCCTGAGGTTCCCCCCCTTCAGTTTGTCCGGCACGAAGGGAAAGACAAAGCCGGCGAAGTTGCTGCCGCCGCCCACGCAGCCGATGAGCACGTCGGGGGTCTCTCCGGCCAGGGCCAGCTGCTTTTTGGTCTCCAGACCGATGACCGTCTGGTGCAGCATGACGTGGTTGAGCACGCTCCCCAGGGAGTAGTTGGTGTCCCCGTGGGTGGCGGCGTCCTCCACCGCCTCGGAGATGGCGATCCCCAGACTGCCGGGGGTGTCCGGGGTCTCGGCCAGAATCCGGCGGCCGGCCTGGGTCCGGTCCGTGGGGGAGGCCAGCACCTCCGCCCCCCAGATCTGCATGAGGGAGCGCCGGTAGGGCTTCTGCTGGTAGCTCACCTTCACCATATAGACGGTGCACTCCAGCCCGAAGAAGTTGCAGGCCAACGCCAGAGCGCTCCCCCATTGGCCGGCGCCGGTCTCGGTGGCCAGCCTTTTGATACCGGCAACCTTGTTGTAATAGGCCTGGGGCACCGAGGTGTTGGGCTTGTGGCTGCCCGCCGGGCTCACCGATTCATCCTTGTAATAGATGCGGGCCGGGGTCTTGAGGGCCTGCTCCAGGCGCACGGCCCGCCGCAACGGGGTGGGGCGCCAGAGGCGGTAAATCTCCCGCACCGCCTCGGGGATGGGGATCTCCCGCTCCTGGCTCATCTCCTGGCGGATGAGCTCCGGGGGGAAGATGGCGGCCAGATCCTCGGGGGTCACGGGCCGGCCGGTGGCGGGATGGAGATAGGGAGGCAGGGGCCGGGGCAGGTCCGGCTGCACGTTATACCACGCGGCCGGCAATTCCCCCTCCGGCAGGAGAATCTTATAGGATTCCATGCGCATGTGCTCCTTGGAACAAGATGCCCTTGTATTAGGCTGTCCGCCTGCGCCTGTCAAGGGAAAGTTCAGCTTGGGGGAAGGGTTCTGCAACGGATTTAAGCAAGCGGCGAAGAGGGCCGATAGGGGAAGTAGCGGGGGGGAGGAAAGGGAAACGGGCCAGGGGGCGGCCGGCTTTTTGTCTGGTGCAGCTGCTCCTGCTGCGGGGGCCTTCGTCCCGTGAGGGGGGAGGGACGCCCCACGCCGGCGGTCTGTGTCAGCCATGGGCAGGCCAAGGCAGCCAAGTGGGGGGAGCCGGCCGACGCCACCGTCTACCGGATGCCGGGCAGGCAGACTGAAGCCGAGGTATCCACGGGGTTCGAGGATCAAAAGTGGAGGACACCTTCCTGATGCAGGGCGGCCAGGCCCTCCCGGAGGACGCAGGCGGCGAGGGAGGCGACAGCGGCGGCCGGGGGGGACGCGCCAAAGGCGCCACCGGCCAGCGTCCGGCCCCCAAACGCAACTTCTCCGGCCTCAAGGAGGAGGAACTGGAGCGCATCCTGCATCTGAAACGGAACCTGGATTACAGCGACACCCTGATCCAATACGCCGGGAAGTACCGCAAAATGGGCTGGGAGCTGGTGGCGGTCAATCTGCGGGGGGAACCCGCCTATGACCTGGATTTCCGGGAGGCGGAGGAGGTCTGGGCGGCCCGGCTGGCAGACTGGAGCCTGGAAGGGCATCAGGTGAACCTGGGCATCCGCACCGGCGCCCCTTCCCGATTATTGGTGGTGGAGGTCCACCGGGAAGAGAGCCGCCCCCCCTTCGACCGCCGGGGGGAGTGGGGTTCCGGCTGTGTGGCGGAAGTGGGGGTGGAGCGGGAGCAGCACTACTACACCCTGCCCAAGGGTTGGCAGCCGCCGTCGTCCTTTTTTCTGGAGAGCTTCCAGATCATGATCTTCGGGGAGGGCGGCCTGGTGCTGGCGCCGCCCTCCATGGAGCCCCAGCTCCAGACCAACCTCCGGTGGCTGCGGCCGCCCTGGGAGAGCCCCCCCACCCGGCCCTCTCCGGCCTTGTGCCGTTTCATCAGCGACCATGCCCCGCGCCTGCAGGCGGAGCAGGCCAAGCCCTTGCCCGAGGTCCTGGCCTGGAGCCGGATTTACCCCCTCATCCAGCCGCATCCCCGCATCTTGCAGGCCCTGCTGGCCCCGGCGGCGTCCTTTGAGGCCTACTACCGCACCCTGCTCTCCGAGGCCCGGGCCGTGGGGCTGGAAGACCCGGCGGTGCTCCTGGGTCTCTTATGGCACGCCCCCCTGGGGGATTCCCGGGATTCCTGGGAGAAGGCGGCCCACCTGGAGGAGCTGGTGAAGCAGGCCCTGTCGGGGGTGCAGCCGCCGGCTGCGGGCGTTGCCCCGGAGGTGTCGCCTCGGGCCCCCGCGGACCCTGGGGCTCCGGTGCCCGCCGCCCCGGAGGCAGCACCTCCCGGCCCCGGCATCATGCCTTCCACCCCCGGGGGCAACGGCCATGCCCGGCCCGAGCCGGCGGGCCCGGCCCCGCCCTCCTGGCAGGAGATGCTGCGCCTGACCCAGGAAAACCTCCTGGTGGAGCGCCGCCGCTATGAGGCCATGATCTATGAGCTGGGCAAACTGGGGGCCCTGCAGGAGTTCTTTCGGCGGGAGAACCGGCAGAACAAGGCCCTGCGGGACAAACTGGAGAGTCAGTGGACCCAGGAGCTGGAATACCTCCGCCAGCAGCTCACCGCCAAAAAGCCGAAGAAGGGATGGTACCGATCGTGGTGGCAGGAATGAACGAGGAACTTGGCCCGAAGAGTTCCCGCCGGGAGACGGGGGACCTCATCCTCTCCGTCACCCCGCTGGGACGGGGCCGGGAGCCCCTCCGGCTCCCGGTGAGGATCAACAGCCTGTCGGCGACCGGGGCACTGCTGGAGAGCCTGGAGGGCGAGACCCCG
Source organism: Desulfobaccales bacterium (assembly GCA_037481655.1). Lineage (NCBI taxonomy): Bacteria > Pseudomonadati > Thermodesulfobacteriota > Desulfobaccia > Desulfobaccales > Desulfobaccales bacterium. The sequence continues at coordinate 5,813 of JBBFLF010000038.1, forward strand.
CCAGCGCTCCTCTCCTTAAGCGGCCGGGAGGCCGTCATCACGGTCACTTCGGAGTCCTCCCCCTTAAGGGACATTCCGGGCCGCATCTCCTGGACCCGACCGGCAGGCACCGGCTTCATTTTGGGTTTTGAACTCAAGGAGCCGGAACTGGAGGTGCGGCGGCTGCTGGAGGACCATATGGAGTCCTTCCCCCGGGACCTGAAGGAGCTGTGGGACGCCTGGGACGAGGTGCATCGCAGCCGCCCGGTCCAGGTGGCGGAACAGGCTGCCTATCTGGTGGGGGTGGGCGCGGTGGCCGCCGGCACCACCCTGTATCTGGCCGGCCCGGACACCCTGAAGCTGTATGGCTGCATCATGGCCCTCTACGGCTGCCTGATGATGGCCGCCAAAAGCATCTGGTCCCTGTGGCGGTCCCGGGCCGCCTCCCGGCCGTAAGGTCAGCTTTCCGGGACCCCAAGGGCAAAGGGAGTGGCGATGCAGGAGCTGAGCACAAAAAAACTGTGGAGCATCGGCGGCGGCAAAGGCGGGGTGGGCAAAAGCGTCTTCACCCTGGGATTGGGGATCTGTCTGGCCCGCCTGGGCAGGAAAGTCATCCTGGTGGACGCCGACCTGGGCGGCGCCAACCTCCATACCCTGATGGGGGTGCGTTATCCCCCCCTCACCCTGGAAGACTTTCTCCTCAAACGGGTCAGCCGCCTGGAAGACCTCATCATTGAGACCCAGATTGCCGGCATCGGCCTCATCTGTGGCGCCGACGACATCCTGGGGGCGGCCAACCCCACCTACGCCCAGAAGGTGCGCCTCCTCAACCAGATTGAGGACCTGCCCGCGGACCTGGTCCTTCTGGACCTGGGCGCCGGCACCTCCTTCAATGTCCTGGACTTCTTCAATTATTCGCCCGGGAAGATCTGCGTCCTCACCAGCCAGGCCACGTCGTTGCAGAATGTTTACGGCTTCATCAAAAGCGGCCTCTACCGTCAGATCTCCCGGGAATTCGCCAAACACCCCCGGGTGCTGGACCTGCTGCAGCAGACCGACCTCAAGGACGCCCCCGAGCAGATCAAATCCATGCACGACGTGCTCCTCAAGCTCAAGCAGACGGAGCCGGAGACCCATCAACGGCTGGTGGACCTGCTCCGGGAGTTCAAGGTCAACCTGGTGGTGAACATGGTGAAGAGCGACCGGGACTTCCAGGCCGGGGCCATCGTGGAGCGGGTCTGCACCTCCTTCCTCAGCATCTCCCCCCGTATCCTGGGACGCCTGTCCTACGATCCGGCGGTGGAGCTGGCGGTCAACCAGATGATGCCCTTCCCCCTGCGCCAGGAAAAGGGCCAAGCGGTGAAGGATCTGGAACAGATCGCCGAGCTGGTGGCCCGGGCCAGCCTCTCGGGATCCTCTCTCCACCCGGGGGAGACGGCCCCGGCCGCAGAGAATCGCCCCATGGGCACCATGGCCCGCCTCTGGCGCCGGGCCCCGGCCTAACCGGACGCCGGGGATGAGGGGGCCAGCCGGGCCAAAGGGCTGGCAGGCGAGGCCGGGAGGGGGAACAAGACCGAAAGTCTTCCGGCAACCGAGGAGATGGCAGGCGGTAGCGGGAGATGCTGCAAGGGGGGCTGATCCAGGTGCCCCGTGGCAGACCGGCCCCCCGGACTGACGGAACGGGGTGGGCATTCCCGCCGGGACCGCCCCGGATTAAGGGAAAGCCTTCGTGGGCCATAACGTGGAAAAGAGAAGTGGCCATTTCCCTCCATGACGGTCCCGCGCTCGGCAGCAATCGGGCAGGCCGAGGGAGGGGGGTGCTTCCCCTTTGGTGACCCAGGGCAGACGAGGATGACAACGATGAGCCAGGCGGAAGCGGCGCTAGAGAGCGGCAAAACGGAGATCAGCAAGTGGGATGACGACACGCTGCCCGCGGTGCGGGCGCCGGAAGCCTCTTCCGGCCTGCCCGCACCGGCCGAAACCCTCTTCCCTCAGGAGATTGCGGCCGAGGAGGAAACCCAGGTCCTCATCGCCAACTCCCAACGCCTGCTGATGACCATGCGTCAGGCCATGCAGACCCTGATGCAGGACCAGGGGCCCTCGCCGGAGGAGAAGGGGGCGCTCCTCTATGACCTCCTCCTGGCCTGGACCCGGCAGTTTTATGACAGCCCCCAGTGCCGCTCCGGTCCCTTGATGGATGTGGCCCGGGACTTGGTGGGCACCCTCTACCGCCTGCTGGCCGCCGCCCCCCGTCTGGGTCTCTTGGCCCTCAGCCTCCGCCGCCTGGACGCCGGTCTGGCGGGCCATTGCCTCAACGTCAGCCTCCTCGCCCTCAGCTACGCCCGTCACTATGCCTGGCCGGAGACCGCCGCCCGCACCCTGGGGCTGGGCGCGCTCCTCCACGACCTGGGGATGACCGCCCTCCCCGGTGCCTGGGAGAAGAGCGGCCCCTTGAGCAGCGACGAACTGGAGCTTCTGCGCCGTCACCCCCAGGGCGGGGTGCAGCTCCTGAAACCCTTCCCCCACCTCCCGGGGAAGGTCTTCCTGATGGTGGCCCAGCATCATGAAAACGCCGACGGCAGCGGCTACCCTCTGGGCCTGCCCCTGGCCGCCATCCACCCCTATGCCCGGCTGCTCCGGATCCTGGACACCTTTGAAGCCCTGACCTCGGTGCGGCCGTGGCGGCCTCCCTTAAGTCCCGCCAAGGCCCTGTCCTGCATGCTCTATTCCGGCGCGCACGGCACCGAATTCGACCTCCGCCTCCTGGAGAATGTGCGCCGCTTCCTGGACCGGCTCAGTCACCAGGAGTAGGGACACTTTTCAGCCGGGGAACGGGGGAGGGGGGGAAGGTTTCCCCTTTACGAAACCTGGTAATTTTCATCATTAATACACTGGCCTTCTGCTACGCTTTCGCCTGTGGGACCTAAGGCAGATGAAGGCCGTTGCCTCCCGGTGTATTTGAGTGCCCCTTCGGCTCGGTTTCCATGGGCGGCAGGAGCGCCAGGCCCGCCTTAGGTTTGTCACCCAAGGACATTCCCCCTTGCCTGCCTGACGAGTCGCCGGCTCCCGAGAACATCTGCCTCAGGGTTTCATTTGACAAAGGGAGGGAGGTTTTGCTAAAGATGGCGGACGGAGACCGAGGTGGTGATGGGATATCCGGCGATTTTGGCCCTGCTACTGACTATCGTGCTTCTCCTGCCCGCCCGGCTGGCGGCCCACGTGTATGTCCTGTGGCCCAAGACCCCGGGATGCTACGGCCAAAGCGGCGAGACCGCCGCGTGGACCGGCTTTTGGGGCCACCCCACGGAGATGCTGGTGGATGACGCGACCCTGCCCAAGATATGGGTCCGAGGTCCCGACGGCCGCAAAGGACCGGCGCTTCTCAAAGAAATCCGCCTGAGAGATGGGGAAAGCGGCCAAGAGCGCCGGGCTTATGAAGCGGAATTCACTCCCCCTGTCCGGGGGGATTATTATCTGGTCTTGGAAAGCCCGCCCGTCTTCATCCCTGAGGACAAGGTCTTCTGCCGGGATTGGGTCAAAAGTATTTATCACGTGGATGTGGAACGGGGCTGGGATGACACCCTGGGGCTGGAGGTGGAGATCGTGCCCCTGACCCGCCCCTACGGCTGGCCGGCAGGGGTGGCCTTCACCGGCAAGGCGGTCTTCAAAAACGCCCCCCTGACCCGGGCGGTGGTGGAGGTGGAGCGCCTGAGCGGCTTTCCGGTGCCCCCGGAGAAGCGCCCCCGGGACCGGTTCGGCCGGGAGAACTCCCCCCTGCTGAACCGCACCGCCAAAACCGACCTCAACGGCTATTTCACCGTCACCCTGGACCGGCCCGGCTGGTGGGTCATCACCGTGAGCCGCGCCGAGGGCACCCTCACCCGGGAGGGCAAACCCTACCCGGTGCACAAACGGGCCTGCCTCTGGGTGCATGTGGAGGAGCCCTGGACGCCTCCCGTGCCGCCCGCCAAGCCGGCGGAGCCTCAGGGCGACGCTAAACCATCCCCCGCGCGGCCTTGAGACCTCAGGTGCGGCTTGAGCAGAATCATTCCCGGGGCGACCGGAGGGGCCGCCGTCAGGTGAATCAATCCCAAGGACCTCTCAGTCATGGCCGGCGTCAATGATCTGGTCCTGGTCTATGTGGATCACCGGCCGGCGTTTTACGCCCGCATCGAGGAGCTGCGCCCGGACGTCAAGAAAGGCTGGTATCAGGTGGAGCTCCTGGTGCTGACGGTGCCGCCCCAGCTCGTCACCTGGATCCTGGATGAAGACCAGGTCAACGGCCAGGACTTCACCATGGGGGGCCGTCCCATGCGCCTGGCCCTGGTGCCCCGCAAACCCGCGCCGGCCCCGGAACCCGAGCCTCCCCCGGAAGGCAAGCCGGGCAAAGTCATCCCCCTCACCCGCAAATCTTAGTCCTCCGGCTTCAAGGGCTCAGACCTCGGCGCCCCGATCCTCAGGTGGGCGCTTCCCCTTCGGCCCGGCCCAGGCTCCTGACCCCTGAAGAGCCCCATGCCTGAGGGCGGGGGAACTCAACCGCCCAGCCGTGGCGCTTTCCTGAGGGCAGATTCCCAATATCTCTCTTTGAATCCCGGGATGGGTGAATTATATTTGTAAAGATTGCTCTCTTTTCTGGGCGGGTTGGGAAACCATCATGCGCATCCTGTTAGTGCAACCCACAACCAAATATCCGGACCGGCGGCCCCTCAGGAGCCGCAAACGCTGGCTTTTGGGCATCACCCTGCCCTATCTGGCGGCCCTCACCCCGCCGGGGGTGGACGTGGAGCTGGCGGACGACCGCCTCTCCCCCATCCCCTACGAGCGCGCCTACGATCTGGTGGGCATCACCGCCACTTGCGCCACCTCGGAGCGGGCCTATGAGATCGCCGCCGAATTCCGCCGCCGGGGGGTGCCGGTGGTCATGGGCGGCTTCCACATCAGCCTCCACCCCGAGGAGGCCCTGGAGCACGCCGACGCCGTGGTGGTGGGGGAGGCGGAGGAAGTCTGGCCCCAGGTGGTGGAGGACGCCCGGCGCCGGCGCCTCAAGCCCCGCTATCAGGCCGCCGGTTTTCACGACCTGAAGGGCCTGCCCCGGCCCCGCCTGGAGCTGGTGGACTTTCGCCGCTACCGGGTGAAGATCCTGCCCACCCAGACTTCCCGGGGCTGCCCCTATCACTGCGCCTTCTGCGAGGTGCCCATCGTTTACGGCCACACCTACCGCCGCCGGCCCATCGGCGAAGTCATCGAGGAGATTAAAACCAACGTGGCCTTGACCGGCCTGCGTAAGGTTTATTTCATTGATGACAACCTTACCGGCCACCGGGAGTATGCCAAGGAGCTCTTCAAGGCCCTCATGCCCTTGAACATCCGCTGGAGCTGCCTGTGGACCATCAACACCAGCCGGGATGAGGAGCTCCTGGATCTGGCCCGGGACTCGGGTTGTTTTCACATCAATATCGGGATAGAAAATGTCTGCCAGGAGTCCATCACCTCCATCGACAAGGTGCAGAACCGGGTGAAGGACTACGAGGACATGCTGGCCCGGCTGAGGGAGCGGGGCCTGTTTTACTCCCTCAATTTCATGTTCGGGCTGGACGGGGACACCAAGGAGCTCTTCGCCGAAACCCTGGATTTCCTGGAGCGGGTCAAGGCCCCCATGGCCTTCTTCAATGTGGCCACCCCCAGGCGGGGCACCCCCATGTGGGAACAGCTGGCCAAAGAAGGGCGGGTGCACAACCCCGAGGCGGAAAAATACCTGGGCATGGTGTGCAACTTCGTCCCCCTGCACATGACCCCGGAGGAGTGCGAGGAGGGCGTGTGGGACTGCTTCCGGAAGTTCTACTCCTTCCCATCCATCTTCCGGCGGCTCTTGTGGCCCCCCAGCCGCTATGTCTTCCAGGGCCTGCCCAGCAACCTCTTTTTCCGCTGGGCGGTGAACCGCCGCATTGACCCGGTGGATTTTTACTGAGGGAAATGGGCAAAGGCGGCCCGCAGGCCGTCCAGCACGAACTGCACCGCCAGAGCCGCCAGAATCAGGCCCATGAGGCGGGTGAGCAGGCGGATGCCGGTGTCCTTGAGGAGGGTGAGCAACGGCTCGGCAAAGCGGAAGGCGGCGTAGGTGCTGAGCATCACCAGCGCCAGGGCCAAAAGGATGAGGGCGTCCTCCATCAGGTTGCGGGAGCGGCTGGTGAGCACCAGGATGGTGGAGATGGCTCCGGGGCCGGAAAGAAGCGGCACCGCCAGGGGCACCAGGGCCACATCCCGGTAATCCTCCGCCACCAGGCTGGAGGAGGTGTCCAGGCGGTTGAAATGGCCCCGGGCCTCCAGCATGTCAAAGGCGATGCGGAAAAGGATGAGGCCGCCGGCGATCTGGAAGGCCGGCAGGGTGATGCCGAAGAAGGCCAGCACCAGACGGCCCGCCACAATGAAGGTCGTGAGCACGAGGAAGGAAAAGAGACAGGCCCGGCGGGCCAGGGTGCGGGCCTCCTCAGGCGTGAGGCCGGCGGACAGGGTGAGGTAAGCCAAGATGTTCCCGGGCGGGTCCACAATAACCCACAACGACACCAAGCTGGTGATAAACAGATGCAGGGCGTGGCTGGTGAATTCCGTCACCATGAGCCCCTCGCCGGGGGGAGGCTACCTTGCGGGCGTTGTGCATCGGGCATCGCGCAGGTGCCGTGATTTTTATACATGGTGTCCGGCCGCATGGGTTTCTCCGTGACGCCGCCGGCAACACTCTCTGACTCCCTGCCGGCAGACCCTGGGGCAGGATGAGGACGGGCCATGGCACACTTTCAGGTCAACAAGACATATCAGGAAATCAACGAGAAAATCAAGCAGGGAAAGGCGGTGGTGGTCACCGCGGAGGAGATCATCGGCATCGTCCGGGAGAAAGGCGAGGTGGAGGCGGCCCGCACGGTGGACGTGGTCACCACCGGCACCTTCTCCCCCATGTGCTCCTCCGGCGCCTTCCTCAATTTCGGCCACACCAAACCCCCCATCAAGGCCTCCCGGGTGTGGCTCAATAACGTGCCGGCCTACGCCGGGCTGGCGGCGGTGGATGTCTATCTCGGTGCCACCGAGCCCGCGGCGGACGATCCCCTGAACAAGGTCTATCCCGGCGAATTCAAATACGGCGGCGGGCATGTCATCCAGGATCTGGTGGCGGGCAAGGCGGTCCACCTGGTGGCCGAGGCCTACGGCACCGACTGCTACCCCAACAAGCGGGTGGAAAAGGAGATCACCCTGAAGCAGATGGTGAACGCCATCCTCTGCAACCCCCGCAACTGCTACCAGAACTACAATGTGGCGGTGAACCTGAGCAACCGCATCATCTACACCTACATGGGGCCCTTGAAACCCCGGGCCGCCAATGCCAACTACTGCACCTCCGGCGCCTTGAGTCCGCTGTTCAACGACCCCTACTACCGCACCATCGGCATCGGCACCCGCATCTTTTTGGGGGGCGGGGTGGGCTATGTCTGCTTTCCCGGCACCCAGCACCATCCGGGCAAACCCCGCAACGACCGGGGCATCCCCTTAAGCCCCGCAGGCACCCTCATGGTCATCGGCGACCTGAAACAGATGAGCCCCCGGTATCTGGTGGGGGTGAGTCTGTTGGGCTACGGCTGCTCCCTCACCGTGGGGCTGGGCGTCCCCATCCCCATTCTCAACGAGGAGATGGCCCATTTCTGCGCCGTCAGCGACGAGGAGCTTCTGGCCCCCATCGTGGATTACGGCACCGACTACCCCCAGGCCACCGGCCGGGTGCTGGGACATGTGAGCTATGCCCAGCTCAAAAGCGGCACCATCACCCTAAACGGCAAGCAGGTGGCCACCGTGCCCCTCTCCAGCCTGGTCAGGGCCCGGGAGGTGGCGCAGAAGCTGAAGGAATGGATCCAGAGCGGCCGCTTTCTCTTGGGGGAGCCGGTGGAACTCCTGCCCACGGCGGAAGAACAGCCAGCAGCCCCCACCTATGCCCGGGAGAGCTGAAGGTGGAAGGTAGGGGAGGGGGCTAAGGGTCGCAGACCTTACCCCCTCCCCTACAACCCCTCCCCCAATCCCCTATGAAATTTTATAAGCCAGATTTGCTCGGCTATTTGCAGGGATGGCGGCGGGCCGTGCTCTTGTTTTCCGGGGGACTGGACTCCAGCCTGCTTTTGGCCGCGGGCGCCCAGGTCCTGGGGCCCGGGCTCACCGCTTTCACGGTCACCGGACCCCACACCGCCCCCGGCGAGCTGGCCCATGCCGTGGCCCTGGCCCAGCGGCTGGGGGTGCGCCACCGGGTGCGGCTCTTTGACCCCCTGGCCTTGCCGGCCTTTCAGCAAAATACCCGGGAGCGCTGCTATGTCTGCAAGCAGGCGGTCATCGCCCTGGCCTGGGAGTTGGCGGCCAAGCTGGGGGCCGAGGCGGTCTGGGACGGCACCAATGTGGATGACTTGAGGGATTTCCGCCCCGGATTCAGGGCCGTCCGGGAAGGCGGGGTGGCAAGCCCCCTGCTGATGGCGGGCCTGGGGAAAGCGGCCATCCGCCGCTTGAGCGCCGCCTTGGGTCTGCCGGCGGCTCGGCCCTCGCAAAGCTGCCTGGCCACCCGCTTCCCCTACAATACGCCCCTCACCGCGGCCGACTTGGCCAAGGTGGGGCGCCTGGAGGCCTGGCTGGCGGCCCGGGGGTTTCCGGCGGTGCGCCTCCGGGTTCAGGGCGCCGGGGTGCGCCTGGAGCTCCCCCCGGAGCGTTGGAGCGACTTCCTGTCCTCTCCGGTGCGGACTGCCTTCACGGCCTGCTTGGCCCGGGAAGGCTGGCACCATTTTGAGCTGGCGGCCCTGAGGCCGACGGCATAAGAGAGGGGAAGAAGACTCTTTTACTTGGCTACCACCAGAAAGGAGGGCACCCGCAATGTTCACGGTGCTTTTCTTATGTACGGAGAATGCCTGCCGCTCCCAGATGGCGGAGGGGCTGGTGAATCACGACCTGGCGGGGGAGGTGAAGGCCTTCTCCGCCGGGGTGCGGCCCACCCGGGTCAACCCCCGGGCCATCCGGGCCATGGCGGAGCTGGGGATTGACATCAGCGGGCATTATTCCAAATCAGTGGACGACCTGGCCGGCCAGACATTCGACCTGGTGATCACCGTGTGTGATGCGGCCCAGGAGCAGTGCCCCTTCTTCCCCGGCCCCACCCAGGTGATCCACGTAGGCTTCCCCGACCCCGCCAAGGCCACCGGCAGCGAGGAGGAGATCATGGCCCAGTTCCGGAAAGTCAGGGATGACATGCGGGCCAAGCTCATTCCCCTGATCCGGGAGAAGGCCCGTAAACCCAAATGAGCGGCGGGATCCGTGGCCTGGGAGTCTTTTCCGGCGGCCTGGACAGCATGCTGGCCGCCCGGGTGCTCATCGAGCAAGGGGTGGAGGTGGAGCTCATCACCTTCGTCACCCCCTTTTTCGGGCCTGAGCGGGCCCGGAAGTCCGCCGCCATCCTGGGCCTGCCCCTGCGGGAGGTGGATATCACCGAGAAGTACTACCCTCTCCTTTTCACCCCCCGCTACGGTTTCGGCAAGGGCCACAACCCCTGCATCGACTGCCACATCCTGATGCTGAAAGAAGCCGCGGCGGTGATGCAGGCGGAGGGCTTTCATTTCCTCTTCACCGGCGAGGTGCTGGGCCAGCGGCCTATGAGCCAGAACCGCCAGGCCCTGGAGCTGGTGGCCAAGGGCTCGGGAGTGCCGGAGCTGGTGCTCAGGCCCCTTTCCGCCCTGCTCCTCCCCCCCACCCTGCCGGAGCGGGAAGGCTGGGTGGACCGGGAGCGCCTCCTCAACCTCAGCGGCCGGGGCCGCAAACGCCAGATGGAGCTGGCAGAAAAATACAGCATCCGGGATTACCCCTCCCCGGCAGGGGGCTGCCTCCTCACCGACCCCGGATATGCGGCCCGGCTCAAGGAATTGCTGGCCCACCAGGCGCAGGTGGCCCGCCAGGACCTGGAACTGCTGAAATGGGGCCGCCACTTCCGCCTGCCCGCCGGTCCCAAGGCGGTGGTGGGCCGCACCCGCCGGGAAAACGAGGCCATCGCCGGGTTGGTGCGCCCCGGGGACTTGGTGCTCAAAGTGCTGGGGGTGCCAGGGCCTGTGGTGCTCATTCCCGGCGGCGGGGCGGAAGAGGCAGTGGAGCAGGCGACCCGGCTGGCCGCGGCTTACAGCGATGCCCGGCCGGGCACTCCGGTCACGGTGCTGGCAGAGGGCGCAAACAAACCCCGGCGCCTCAGCCTCATCACCCCGGAGAAAGCGGAACTGGCTGGCTGGCTGATCTGACGGCCGAGCGGAAGGGGCCAGGCCCTTAATCTCCCTGCCCTTCCCCACCCTGAAATAAGATCAGCCACTGCCGGCCCCGGGAAAGACCTCAACCCCTTACCGCCCCCCGCTTCAGAGGAACAGCTCCGGCAGGCGGTCGGCCACCGCCAGGCCCTCCCGGGTGGGGATGACCAGCCCGTCCGAGAGCTCCACCAGGCCGGTCTCCTGGAGACGGGCCAGGTTTTCCCGCCAGTTCTCCCCCGCCTGGAGCAGGGTCACCTCTACCCCGAAGCGGGTGCGGAAGCCCAAGAGCAACGCCTCCAGGCGCAGCTGCTCGGGGGTGAGGGTCTCCCGGCCGGCCACCGGGGCCTCCCCGCGGACCAGCGCCTCCAGGTAAATAGTGAGGTCGGCGTGATTCCACCAGCGCTGCCCCCCCGCGAAGGAATGGGCCGCCGGCCCCAGCCCCAGGTAGGGCACGTGCTGCCAGTATTTGCGATTGTGGCGCGAGAAATTCTTCTCCCCCCGGGCGTAGTTTGAGACCTCGTAGTGCAGGTAGCCCTGGTCGGTCAGGAATTCCGAAGTGAAGAGGAAGAAGGCCAGGCCGTCCTCCTCCCCGGGCAGAGCCACCTCCCCCTTCTCCAGCCGGGCCATGAGGGGGGTGCCGGCCTCGGCGGTGAGCTGATAGCAGGACAGGTGCTGGGGCCGGTAAGCCAGGATGCGGGTCAGGGTCTTTTCCCAGGTGAGGAGGGATTGGCCCGGCAGGCCATAGATAAGGTCCACCGCCACCGCCGGCAACCCGGCTGCCAGGGCGGCGCTGAGGGCCGCCTCCGCCTGGGCGGCGGTGTGGCGCCTCTTCAGAAACTTGAGCTCCTGCTCCTCCAGGGACTGCACCCCCAGGCTGAGGCGGGTGATCCCCAGCTCCCGGTAACCCCGCAGTTTTTCCGGGGTGAGGTCGTCCGGATTGGCCTCCAGGGTGAGTTCGCTTTCGGGAGCAAAGGCAAAGAGGCGTCTCAGCAAGGTGAGGAGGCGCTCCAGCGCCGGCAGGGTCAGCAGGCTGGGGGTGCCGCCGCCCAGGTACAGGGTGTCAAAGGACGGGAAGACCTCCCGATACAGCCCCGCCTCCGCCTCCAGGGCCGCCAGCCAGGCCGGGATCAGGGTGAGATCCGTGCAGGAATGAAAGCCGCAATACGGACACTTGCCCCGACAAAAGGGGACATGCACATAGAGGCCGGG
>JBBFLF010000039.1 GCA_037481655.1 Desulfobaccales bacterium
ACCCCCAACCCCTTACGAGTGAGGCATCTGGCCCTCTTTGAGGCCTCTGGTTATTCCCGGAACAGCGTCTTCTGGTAGTGCTGCCGGATCAGTTCGTTGAGATAACCGTCCAGGTCCTGGATGGCCTCCCGGGTGAGAAGAAAGACGTCCTGGGAGGTGCGGTCCCGCACCAGCTTCAGGGCGTATTCCAGGTCCTTGGCCAGCCCCTGGCAGATCTGTCGGGCGGAGGTGTGCTCTAACATGGCCTGCCGCAGGATCTCATCCAGGGCCTCGTCGTCGAAGTGAATCTCCAGGAGGTGCTCCTCGAAAAACTTCTCCTCAAAGCGCCGCACTTCGTGAAAGAGCCGGGAGACCTCTTCCAGGGCGGCCTTGAGGTCCCCGTCCAGCCCCAGATACTGGTCAATGATGAGCTCCACCCGGCCTTCCGTCAGGGGCAGGCGGTAGAGGGTGAGGATCTCCTGCTCCCGGCGGCGGATGGACTGCCGCAGGAGGTCCCGCTCCCGCAGGGCCGCGGCCTCGAAGCGCTCCTCGTAGGCCGGGTCATCGGGGTGGGCCAGGAGGCGCTCCAGCTCCTCCTTGGGGTTTTTCACCACCTCGGGGGTGACCACCAGGCGGCGGATGCTGGTGGAGGGCAGGCGCTTTTCAAAGTTGATGAGCACCCGCTCGATGACGCTCACCAGGCCCCGGGCGCCGGTCTTGTGGCGGGCGGCCCGCTCCGCCAGCAGGCGCAGGGCCTCATCCTCGAATTTGATGTCGATGCCGTAGGCCTTGAAGTCCCGCTTCTTGCTGTTGATGATGGGGTTGTTGGGGTTGGCCAGGATCTCGTAGAGGTCCTCGGCGGTGAGCTCCTCCAGCACCGCGATCACCGGCAGACGGCCCACAAACTCCGACTCGAAGCCGTACTTGATGAGGTCCTGGGCCGTCACCTGCTTTAAGAGATTCTGGGTGTACTCCTTGGTGGTGGCCTTAACCCCGAAGCCGATCTCCTGCTTGGCCAGCCGCTCCTTGATGATCTTGTCCAGGCCGTTGAAGGCGCCGCTGACGATGAAGAGGATGTGCCGGGTGTTGATGGTGCGCTTCTCCTTCTTGCCGGTGCGGCGGTAGTGCTCGATGGCCTGGATCTGGCTCACCGGATCGTGGGCCACCTTCAGGTCCACCTCCGTCTCCTCCATGGGCTTGAGGAGGGCCCGCTGCACCCCGGTGCGGGAGACATCCGGCCCCCAGTAGGAGTGGGAGGAGGCGATTTTGTCGATTTCGTCCAGGTAGATGATGCCGTACTGGGCCAGCTCGATGTCGTCGTCGGCGGCGTGCACCAGATCCCGCACCAGATCCTCCACGTCCCCGCCCACGTAACCGGTCTCACTGAACTTGGTGGCATCCCCCTTGACGAAGGGCACCCCCAGTTTCTTGGCGATGAGCTTGACCAAGTAGGTCTTGCCCACTCCGGTGGGGCCGATGAGGATGATGTTGTTCTTGATGGCCCCCACCCCGGGTTCCGGCTCCCGGCCCCGCTCCAGGAAGTGCCGGATGCGGTTGAAGTGGGTGCAGACCTTGGTGGCCAGAATGCTCTTGGCCTCGTCCTGTTTGATGACGTATTCGTTGAGATAAGCCTCCAGCTCCTCCGGTTTGAGGGAGAAGTTGATGCGGCTGAGCTTGCCGGCGCGGGACCGCTCCCGGGTATCTCCGTGGAGCGTGGTCTGGGCAGTCACGATGTCAGAGCCCCCGTTATTAGGTGCAGGATGTCCGCTTCCCGCCTGGGGGGCCGGAAACGGTGGCGCTTTCGTCTAACCAAGCGCTTTCCTACATTATATGCCCTCCCCCAAGCCGCCGCAAGGCCGGGCAGGCGCCGCTGCCCTTCCCATTTGTGGCCGCTTCGGTCATAATATGAGCATCGTGTAAGCTTCATCCGGCGGGGCAGACCTGTTCCCCGGAGGAGCGCCACCGGTCGCCGATCCCGGGACAGGACGTGGCCGGCGGCGGGGGAGCCTCGCCCGTTACTGCAAGGGAGACCATGCCGGAAAAGTCCCACTTGGTGGAACGGGAGGTGTGGGTGGAAAACCGCCTGGGCATCCATGCCCGGCCCGCCACCCAGATTCTCAACCTGGCCCGGCAGTTTGAGGCCGAAATCGTCCTGGAGAAGGACGGCTGCGTGGCCAACGCCCGGGAGCTGCTTTCCGTCCTGGCCCTGGACTGCCCCCAGGGCACCCGTCTGGTGGTCAGGGCCAAGGGGGCCGACGCCCGGGACGCCGCCCACGCCATGGTGCAACTCTTCGCCCGCAAATTCGGGGAGACATGAGCGACACCACCCGCATCCTCACCGGCATCCCCGCCTCCCCCGGCATTGTGGTGGGCCGGGCCCGGGTGGTGAGCGACTTCGGCGACCTGCAGGCCGCCTTCCGCCTGCTGTATACCGACCAGGAGCGCCAGGCGGAGGTGCGCCGCTTCCAGGAGGCGGTGGAGCAGGCCCAGGCCGACCTCACCCGCCTGAGGGACCGGGTGGCCGCCGAGTTCCCCGAACACACCCACCTTTTGGAGCTGCACCTCCTCATCCTCAAGGATCAAATGCTCCACGATGAGCCCCTCCGGCTCATCCGGGAGGAGAACCTCAACGCCGAATGGGCCCTGCACCGGGCTTACGAGCGGGTGCGGGAGCTCTTCAGCCGCATTGAGGACCCTTACATCCGGGGGCGCATCCAGGATGTGGAGTCGGTCTACCGGCGGCTCATGGGCATCCTCATCGGCCAGAGCCCCCGGCGCCTCCTCCCCACCGGCGACAAGGTCATCCTGGTGGCCCGGGACCTCTCCCCGGCGGAGACCACCCAGATGGCGGGCTCCGGCGTGGTGGGCTTCATCACCGAGCGGGGCGGCCGCACCTCCCACACCGCCATCTTGGCCCAGTCCTTTGAGATCCCCGCGGTGGTGGGGGTGGACAATGCCATCCGGGAGATCGCGCCCGGCGAGGAGCTCATCCTGGACGGCCTCTCCGGCCGGGTCATCCTCCACCCCGACCAGGAGGTCCTGGAGCGCTATCGCCGCCGCCAAGCAGAGTTCGCCGCCTTCCGGGAGGAGGTCACCACCAACGCCGCCGAGCCTGCCACCACTCCCGACGGCTTCGCCACCCGGGTGATGGCCAACATCGAGCTCCCTGAGGAAGTGCACCTGGTGGGGCGCTATGGCGCCGACGGTGTCGGTCTCTATCGCACCGAATTTCTCTTCCTGCGGTTGAAGCACCTGCCCTCGGAGGAGGAGCTCTTCGATGACTATCGCAAGGTGGTGGCCGCCCTGGCCCCCCGCTTGGTCACCATCCGCACCCTGGACATTGGCGGCGACAAATTCCTGCACCGCACCGACTACGTGCCGGAGATGAACCCGGCCCTGGGCCTGCGGGCCATCCGCTTCTGTCTCAAGGAGCGGGACATCTTCCGCCGCCAGCTTAGGGCAATCCTGAGGGCCTCGGCCTACGGCCGGGTGCGGGTCATGTTCCCCCTCATCAGCAGCGTCCAGGAAGTGCGGGAAGCCAAGTCCCTCATCGAGGAGGTCAAGGCGGAGCTCAGGCGGGAGGGCCTGCCCTTCGACGAGGAGATGCCGGTGGGCGCCATGATCGAAGTGCCCGCGGCGGTGACCCTGTGCCAGATGCTGGCCCCGGAGGTGAATTTCTTCAGCATCGGCACCAACGACCTCATCCAGTACGCCCTGGCCATCGACCGGGGCAACAAACAGGTGGCTGCCATGTATCAGCCCCTGCACCCGGCGGTCCTGCGCATGGTGCTGCAGGTGGTCACCGCCGCGGGAGTCTCGGGGGTGCCGGTGGCCATGTGCGGCGAGATGGCCGGTGACCCCCTGCACCTCCCCATCCTTCTGGGCCTGGGGGTCTCGGAGCTCTCCATGAATCCCCTGGCCATCCCGGTGATCAAGCGGGTCATCCGCTCCATCACCCTGGCCGAAGCCCAGGCCATGGCCTCCCGGGTGCTGGAAATGGTGTCGGTGGAGGAGATCAACGACTACGCCAATCACTTCCTCAAGGAGCGCTTCCCTGAGATCTACCGCTTCGGCTCGGCCCTGGCGGGGCTGTGAGGTCCGCCTCGCTCATGACCTCCGGTGCAGGTGAGCTTTGGGCATTAAAGGCCAAGACCTTGAGGCTAAACAAAATTTAAGGGGTTGGGGGAGTGGGTGTGGGAGAGGGAGGTTGCGCCCCCGGCCCCCCTCTCCCCAAAGCTGTCTGCAAGAGTCCCAAGATGGGCGGCTCACTGGGGACACCGTCACCTTGACCGGCGGTTTCTTTTGGGGGAAGAGCTCAGCCATGATATAAAGAACCAGGTTGGGGGAGCGGGAGCCGATGAGCACCACTCCCTGGCCCGTCTCCGAGTAACATCGTCATAATACTTAACATATCGAGTTTGCCAATAAACCAGGACCATGCCCGTCAAGCCCGAGCACATCAAACTCATCTGCCGCAACCGCAAGGCCTACTTTGAGTACACAGTGGATGCCCTGTACGAGGCCGGGCTGGTGCTGACGGGCACCGAAGTGCAGTCCCTGAGGCTGGGGAAGGCCAATATCGAGGACGCCTACGCCCGCTTCCGCAACGGCGAGCTGTATCTCTTCAACTCCCACATCAGCCCCTACCCTTTCGCCAGCACCGACAATCACGACCCGGACCGTCCCCGCAAACTCCTGCTCCATCGCCGGGAACTGAAGCGCCTGCTGGGGAAACTGCAGGAACGGGGCTACACCCTCATCCCCCTGAAGCTCTACTTCAAGAACCAGTATGCCAAGGTGGAGCTGGCCCTGGCCAAGGGGAAGAAAAAGGCGGACAAACGGGAGACCATCCGCCGCCGGGAGGAGCAGCGGGAGCTGGAGCGGGCCCGGAAGCGACGGTACTGATTGGGTGGGAGAGGGGGCCAGGGGTCACAGCCCTCTTCCCCCTCTCCCACACCCTCACCCCCAACCGCGTATGTAGGAGAAGGGGGTGTATGGAGGGCGGGGGAGCTTTGGCTCCCCGGGGCTTTCCGCAGCCCCGCCCCCATGGCCGGAGAGCGCATGGACATCTTTGCCCGCATTGCCGAAAACAAGATCCTGGAGGCCATGGAGGCGGGGGCCTTCAACAACCTGCCCGGCAAGGGCCGCCCCCTGAAGCTGGAGGACGACAGCCACGTGCCCCCGGAGCTGCGATTGGCCTACCGCATCATGAAGATGGCCGACTGCCTGCCCCCGGAGCTGGAGCTCAAAAAAGAGATCCTGCAGCTCCAGGACCTGCTCGCTGCCCTGCCCGATGAGAAAGCCAAGCTGCACCACATGCGCAAGCTCAACTTCCTGGTGATGAAACTGAGGATGATGCGCAAGACCTCGCCCCTTCTGGAGGAGCACGAGGTCTACACTCCCAAGATCATCGCCCGACTGGAGGCCGGGAGCCAAGCCTCCGGCGGCACTCCCTCCCCATGAAGCTGCGCCTGGAGCATCCCTGGTTCCGGCGGGGGGCTCCGGTTCTGATCCGGGGGCTGTGCCGGCTGCTGATGGCCACCTGCTCCCACCGGGTGGAGGCCCATCCCGAGGCCCGCCGCTGGGTGGATAGCGGCGCCCCCTTCATCTTCACCACGTGGCACTGCCACCTGTTGAGCACCATCTTCTCCTGGCCGCGCCTTGTGCCCTCGGCCAAACCCCCGGTGCTGATGGCCAGCCCCAGCCGGGACGGGGAGTTCATCGCCGAGGTGGCCCGGGGTCTGGGGTTCATCGTGTTGGCCGGCTCCCGGCTGAAAGGCGGGATCCAGACCCTGCGCCTCCTGGCGGAGCACCTGAGACAGGGGCATCCCGTGGGGATCATTGCCGACGGCTCCCGAGGGCCGGCCCGGCGGGTGCAGAAAGGGGTACCGTTTCTGGCCAAGGAGGCCCAGGTGCCCATCATTCCGGTGGCGGCGCGGGCCAGCCGGAAGATCACCCTGAACACCTGGGACCGCTTCGAGATCCCCTGGCCGGGCTGCCGTCTGGTGTATGCGGCCGGCCCACCTCTCTGGGTCCCCGCTGCGGCCCGGGCGCCGGAACTGGAGGAGAAACGCCAGGCCCTGGAGGACTCCCTGGCACGCCTGTCGACGCCCACCCTGTAATTTTTTTCTTCCCTCCTCCGAAAAATCGGCCTCAGACGGTTGCCCTCCCCGGCGTATGTGTTACATTTAAACAAAAGAAGGAATATTCACTATATCATGCGCTTCGACGAACTGCAGAGCCATACCCTGGAACGCCTCGGCACCCCGGAAGCCAATGCCCGGGCCCAGGAACTGGTGCGGGACCGACAGGTCCTCTATCCTTACCATAGCCCCGAGCGGCTGCATGCCGTGGTGATGGAAGAAGAGCCCTATCCCGTGGAGGTGCGCCTCCGGGACGAACAGCTCAGCTTTGAATGCCAGTGCCCCGTCTTTGCCGCCGGGGAAAACTGCCACCATATCCTGGCCCTGCTCCATGCCTGGGTGCAGCAGCCCCAGAAATTCCTCCATCAGGCCGATCTCAAGGACCGGCTGAAGAAATACTCCAAAAAGGACCTGGTGGACATCATCCTGGAACTGGCCGCCAAAGTGCCGGAAACCCGGGCCCTTCTGAAGGAGGAGGAGCTGGGTCTGGACGAGATCTTGGAAACCGTGGACCAGGTGGTGGAGGAAATCCTGGAGGACTCCCTGGAGATTGCCGAGGCCGAGGAGCGCTTCCGGCGCACCCAGGCCCAGGCGGACCGTCTGGCCCAAAGCGGCCGTCTTTCCGAGGCCCGCTCCATCTACTTTTATCTCCTGGACAACATCCTGGCCCTGGAAGAGCGCCTGGGACAGGCCCTCTTCTCCCCAGACCTCAAGGGCGAGCTCTTCGAGGAATACGTCCAGTTCATCCACGAAGACCGGCAACTGGAAAAGGAGCTGGTGCAGCAGGAGCTGGAGCAGCTGGAGAGCCGGGCCGCCATCAGCCAGGGCGAGTTTGACCTAAGGGAGATCAAGCAGGAGCTTCTGGGCGCCGCCTGAGGACGACTTCCGCCGGGCCGCTTTTCGGCCTTTTCCCGACCCATCACCCCCGGGTGATGGGTTTTTCTTTTCCTGTGCCCCCCGGGAAGGGACGGGGTTTTGCAGCCCTGACTCCCAGGCGTCCGAAAACGGTCGTGGCCCGGGCCTTCCCTTTCCTCCTCCACACGACACCCGGGTCCTCCTCAGAAGCAATGCTTCAGGGGTTCGAACCTTCCGGCCGGCCGGCAGGTTAAGCCGGGGGCTCCTTCGGGGCGGCCGGAGGAACGCCGGGCGGCGCCGGCCGCGGGGCGGCATGGGCCGCCAGGAAGGTGAGGCGGTAGATGTTCAGCAGCGACAGCAGGAAGGACAGGATCAGGGGGCCGATGATGAAGCCGATGACCCCGAAATAGCTGATGCCCCCCAGAATGCTGAACATGATGAAGATGGCCGGCGTGGGCCGGGTGCCCTTCATCAGCCAGGGTTTCAGCAGGTTGTCGATACTTCCTATAAAAAGGATGAAATAGAGGGCCAGGCCCACCGCCTTGGTCCAGGCGCCCTGGAAGATGAGATAGCCCACCGCCGGCACCCAGATGAGGGCGGCGCCCACCACCGGGATCACCGAGGCGGGGATCATCACCGTACCCCAGAAGGCCGCCTGGGGCACGCCGGTGAGGTAAAAGCCCACGCCCCCGAGGGCTCCCTGGATGAAGGCCACCACCACCGTGCTCCACAGGGTGGCCTTGATGGTGGCCTCCATCTCCGCCACTATCTCCTCGTTGTGGCGGGGGTCCAAAGGCGAGAGCTTTTTGATCTCCTCGATGAAGTCATCCCCCTGAAGGAACAGGAAAAAAGTGACAAACAGGACCAGGGCCAGGTCCAGGAGAAAGTTGGTGAACCCCTTGAGGAGGCTGACGGCGTTGGTGTAAATGAAGACGCTGGCGTTGGTGAGCACCGTCTTGACCACGTCCTCCAGTTTGAACTGCTCCGGGGGGAGGGGCAGATTGAGGCGCTGGAGAAGCTCCTTGACGGCGGCCACCTTGCCGGTGAGGTACTGCCACAGGGCGCCGCTTTCCAGCCCCTTGCTCACCCAGGCGCTGAACTCCAGGGCCTGGTTGGCGATGATGCTCACCAAAGTGAAGAGCGGCAGGAGGATGATCAGGGCCAGAAAGAGGCAGGTGAGGAAGCTGGCCAGGGCCCGCAGGCCGAAGAGCAGTCGGGTCAGGGCCAGATAGAGCGGCCGGGCGGTGAAAAAGAGCACCAGGGCCAGGAAGATGTCCACCAGGTACGGCTTGATGATCTCATAGGAGTAGTAGAGGACCAGGAGGGTGAGAGCCCCGAAAAAGAGGCGGGCAAAACGGCTGGGAAACTCCTGCCAGTCCTCCGGGGGAGGCCCGGCGGAGGGGGGCGCGGCCGCCTCCGGCGGCGCCGGCATCTGCTGGGAGTCTTTCTGATCCGCCACGCGGTCCATCTTCAGGCAGGCAGTCTTCCCGCCATTTTAAGGCAGGGGGCCGGAGGCCACTGGCCCCTGCCCCCCTGGCTTTCCCTTTACAGCAGTCTCATTTCATCAGCCGGGCTTCGGCCGCGGCCCAGTTGATATTGTCGAAGAAGGCCTGGATGTAGTCGGCCCGCTTCAGCCCGTAGTCGGTGATGAAGGCGTGCTCGAAGACGTCCATGATGAGGATGGGGATGCCCCCCGCCAGGTGTCCCACGTCGTGTTCATTGATCCACAGGTTGAAGAGGCGGCCGGTTTCCGGGTCCTGGACCAGGACCGCCCAGCCGATGCCCCGCATCATGCCGGTGGCCTTGAACTCCTCGGCCCATTTGTCGTAGCTGCCGAAATCCTCCTGGAGCTTTTTCATCAGGCGGCTGTCGGCCTTGAGGGGCTCTTTGCCGCCCAGATTGCCGAAGTAGAGCTCATGGAGGCGCATGCCGTTCAGCTCCCAGCCGAAGCGGCGCTTGAGCTCCGCAAAGGCCGGCGTCCCTCCCTGGCCCTGGGCCGCCAGCTTGGCCAGCTCCTCGGCCAACAGGTTGGCATTCTTGACATAGCCCTGGTAGAGGGCGAAGTGCATCTCCAGCAGCTTGTCGCTGAAGCCCTTCATGCCCTTGAGATGACTGAAGTCCTTGGCAACATAGCCTTTGGCCCCCTGACCGGCGCCGCAGGCCAACAAGAGCCCGGCCACCAGGGCCGCCAGCAGCACCATCCTCTGCACGTTGTGCATACTCGCCTCCTTCCATTCCCGAGTCGGCAGTCGACCTGGATTACTTGAGCCATTTGTGCGTGCCCCGATTTGGGGCCTCGCCATGAAAGGGGCTGAGGGGCATCGGCTCCTGTTACGCCTCCCCAGCCCTCTCCCGGCCACAAAAGGTAAAAAGGGCTCTCAAGGAGAGAGCACCGGGCCGCCATCCCCTCTGCCCCCCTTCAGACCTCGGGGATGGGACGTCCCATGAGACCACCCTCACTTTGGCCGCCACACCAGCCGGGCGTCCACCGCCCAGCACCCTTGCGGGGTGGCAATGACCGGGTTGAGATCGGCCTCCGCCAGCTCCGGCTCGGCCAGGGCCAGGCGGGAGAGGGCCGTGAGCATCCGGGCCAGGGCCGCCAGGTCCACCGGGGGCTCCCCCCGCACCCCGGCCAGGAGGGGGTAGGAGCGCAGCGAAGCCAGGAGCTCCCGGGCCTGGGCCTCATTCACCGGGGCCAGGGTCTGGGCGGTGTCGGCTAAGACTTCGGTGTAGATCCCGCCCAAGCCGCAGACCACCACCGGCCCAAAGGTGGCGTCCCGCTTGATCCCCAGCAGCACTTCCCGGCCGGAGAGCTGTTTTTGCACCAGAATGCCCTGGGGCTTCTCGCCGCCGGCGGCCTGACGGGCCCGCTCCCATAAGGACGCAA
This sequence comes from Desulfobaccales bacterium, assembly GCA_037481655.1. Taxonomy (NCBI): domain Bacteria; kingdom Pseudomonadati; phylum Thermodesulfobacteriota; class Desulfobaccia; order Desulfobaccales; species Desulfobaccales bacterium. The sequence continues at coordinate 9,865 of JBBFLF010000039.1, forward strand.
AGCCCGCCTCCACCGCCTCGGGGCTCTCCAGCCCCAAAAGCACCCCTTTGGCCTCCCACTTGTGCACCAGGGCCGGGGAGACGGCCTTCAACACCACCGGGAAGCCCAGCTCCCGGGCGGCGGCCACCGCCTCGGCGGCGGAAGCGGTCAGCCGGCCGGGCACCGCCGGCAGCCCCTGACGGGCGAGGTAGTCCAAGGCCTCCTGCCCCAGCAGCACCCGGGGGTCGGCCGCCGGCTTGGCAGTCACCGGCGGCAGCGAGAGATCCTCCTCCGGTCGTTGGCGCAACCGCTGCCAGGCCAACAGGTGGGCCAGGGCCCTCACCGCCCGCTCCACCGCCACGTAACAGGCCACTCCGGGGACCTCCGCCAATTCCGCCATGATGCGGTCCCGGCCATCGCCGTAGAGGCAAAGGACCAGAGGTTTGCCGAAGCGGGGGAGCTCCAGCTCGGCGATGAACTCCCGGGGCCTAACGATATTGGCATGGAGCGGCGAGGCCAAAGCCGGGAGCATGCACAGCACCCCGTCGATCTGCTCATCCGCCAGGAAGCCCTGCACCGTCTCTTTGGCCGCCAGGAGGTAATCGCCGATCTTCATGCCGATGGGCCACAAGTCCACGGGGTTCCCCAGGCGGTGCCAATAGGGCCCCATGGGCTCCACCGCCCGGCGGACCGCCTCGGGGAGCGGCCCGGCCTCCAGCCCGGCGGCCTCCAGGGCATCCAGGGCCATGATCCCCAAAGCACCGCTGGGGGTGGCGATGCCCAGCCGCGGTCCCCTAAGAGGCGGGAGCTTCACCAGGGCCTGGAGGGTGTCCTTGAAGTCGGTGGTGTCAGCAGCCCTGAGCACCCCGGCCCGGGCAAAGGCGGCGCTGAAGATCCGGTCCTCCCCCACCATGGAGCCGGTGTGGGACAGGGCCGCCTTGGCCCCGGCCACGCTGCGGCCGGTCTTGAGGACCACGATGGGCTTTTTCCGTCCCACCCGGGCCGCCACCTGGAGAAACCGCCGCCCTTCGGGGAGGCCCTCCATGTGCAGGGCGATGACCCGGGTGAGAGGGTCCCCTTCCAGATACTCCAGCACCTCGGCAAAACTGACGTCGGCGGCGTTCCCCAGGTCCAGGGCTTGGCCCAGGGGCCCGGTGAAGGATTCGGAGCCCACCTGGGGGGCGCCGCTTTGGGCCACCAGGGTGAGGGGCGGGGGGTTCGCCGGCCGGGAGATATCCACAAAGGCGGTGGTGAAGGGGGCGAAATTGTTGAGGCTCCCCATGGTGTTGGGGCCCACGAGACGGGCGCCTGCGGCCCGGACCCGGGCCACCAGCTCACTTTGCAATTCCCGGCCCCGCTCATCGGCGTCGCCAAAGCCCTGGGAGATGACGATGAAACGCTTCAGGCCCTTCTCCAGGCACTCCCTGACCGCCGGCAGCACGCGATCACGACCCAGGGAGATGACCGCCAGCTCCGGAACCTCCGGCAGGTCCGCCACCCGGGGATAGACCCGGTGCCCCAGGATTTCCGTGGCCTCAGGATGCACCACGAAGATCTTCCCCTGATAACCGTAGCGCAGGAGCATCTCCAGGCCGTTGTAGGCCCCTACCCCCGTGGCCCGAGGCACTCCCACGAGGAGCACGGAGCGGGGATCAAAGAAGGCACGCATAGTCAGTGGGCTTCCTGTCGGCTCACGGGAGAGGCGGCCAGGGGACGCCAATTCCCTGCCCTTTCTCCCCTGTTCCCTCCCCTCAAACCCTTGGGGTGGAAAGGGAATTCAAGGAGGTTGAGGGAGCTTTAGGTTCCCCCACCCTCCATTACAACCGCTCGCAGCTCTCCAGAGTGTTCAGCTCCTTGAAGCCGCAGCCCAGGCAGTACCTGAGCTCATGGGTGAGCTTGTCAATGGTGCTGCTGTAGAGGCTCAGGCCGGCAGCCCGCAGCAACCCCGGACGCCGGCAGACCGGGCAGGGCGCGTCCGTCTTCCAGCAATAGCGCAGGAGCAGGTTCTCCGTCAGGTCGGCGGTGCCCTGCAGAAACTTTTTCACCTCCACCGGGGTGAGGTTGTGGCGAAAGGTCTCCATCAGGCCGCGGCGGGGATCTCACCGGCTTGCCGGGACCGTGCTGTTCCCGGCCGCCCGCTCCGGGACGGTGGCCTCCTCCCCCCGGGTGCCGGCAAAGGAAAAGCCGCCCCGGCACCGAAGCGGCCCCCCGGTGGTCTGCCGGAAACCCTCACAGCGCCGCCCCCACCTCCGCCAGGGTCTGGAAGTAGATGCGCCGGATGCGGTCCAGGCGTTTCTGGAAGCACAGCCCCAGCTCCATGCAGGCATTATAGAAGGTGGCGGGCTGAAATTCCAGGGTAAGAAGCCGGGCGGTGGTCTCCTGGGTGAGGCCTTGGAGCTCCTTGAGGCGTTGGCGGGCCCCCTCCAGCCCGGCCCACAGGGGCAAAAGCACCAGGTCGGCCTTCTCCTGGAGGCGGGCAATCTCCCGCTGCAGGGCCTGCACCGGGCCGGAACCGGGTTCGTCGGCGGCCTCATGGACCACCTCCAGCCCCAGCCGTTCCAGAAAGCGCACCAGGAATTCCCGGGCCTGGTGGTCCCAGGTGGACAGGGACCAGATATCCGCCGGGATGCCCACTTTCGTCACCTTGCGCGGTGAGGGCAGCCACTGGCGCAGTTGCCGCACCCGGGTCAGGAGCAGCTCTTTCAGCTGATTGGGATAACTGGCCCTCTTCCAGGCATGCCGGGTGAGCAGCCGGGCGTAGGTCCACAATTGCGCCCCCAGGAAGTCTCCCTGCAAGAGCCGGCCGGCGATGGCGGGCCAGCTATAAAACCGCCGCATGGCCCGGACGGTCTCATACTGCAACTCATAGGGGGTGAAGTGCCGGGGCTGGAACACCGCGTGATGGCCGTCGTAGAGGCTCCAGTCCCGGCAGAGGATGCGCCCGGCCTGCTCCAGCTCCTGAAAGACCCGGGTACCGGGCACGGGGGTGAGGATGAGGTATTGCAGGGAATCCAGTTTCACCTCCCGGGAAAAGGTCACCGTGTCCCGAATGACCTGGAAATCATCCTCCTCCGCCCCGAAGACGAACATGCCGTGCACCCGGATATTATGGCGATGGAAGGTGTGCACCGCCTCCCGGATGCCCTCCACCGTCTGTTTCTTGTTGTAGGCCTTCAGGGTCGCCGGGTTGATGGACTCCAGACCCACAAAGACGATGTAGCAGCCGCTTCGGGCCATCAGTTGCAGGAGCTCCTCATCCTTGGCCGCCTCCACCCGCACCTGGGCGCTCCACTCCAGCTTCAGCCCTTCCCGGAGAATCCGCTCGCACAGCTCTTTGATGCGCTCCCGCCGGGCGGTGAAATTGTCGTCGCAGAAAAAGACGTGAGCCGCCCGGGTGCCGTGGGTGCGGAGCTCCTCCAGGATGCGGTCCACGGAATTGTAGCGGTACTTGCGGCCGAAGAGCAAGATGACGGAGCAGAAACTGCAGTTATAGGGGCAGCCCCGGGAAGTGGCGATGGAGATGTAGCGGTTGCCGGTTTTCTCCCAGCCATGGATGAGGCCGTAATCGGGGATGGGCAGGGCGTCCAGGTCGGCCACAAAGGGGCGCCAGGGGTTGAGGCGCACCGTCTCCCCCTCCCGGTAGGCCAGATTGCCGATGCTTTCCAGTTTCCCGCCGTCGTTCAAGGCCGCCACCAGCTCCGGCAGGGCTTCATCCCCCTCCCCGCAGATGACATAGTCGGCGTGCTCCAGGCCCTCTGCCGGGAGAAAGCTGGGGTGGGCCCCGCCCAGGACCACCGGGATGCCTTGGCTGCGGTAAAAGCGGGCCAAGGCGTAGGCCCTGGGTGCAGTGGAGGTGATGGTGGAGATGGCCACCAGGTCCGGCTGGAAATCCAGGCGGCGGTAATCGGGCTCGTCAATCTCCTCCACGATCACCTTGACCTCCAGGCCCTGACCTTTGAGGATGGTGCCCAGAAGGACCGCCCCCAGGCGGGGGATCACCACTCGGCTGAAGATGTGCGGCCGGGGGGCCCGGGGCTCGATGAACAGGACACGCTGAACGGGGCGGGACATGACCTCCCCCTTGACGGCAGGCCCGCCGGAATCCCGGAGGGCGGCGGGGCGTGGGTCTCCTTGGCTTCCCGGGGAAGAGAAACGGCAGGACGACAGGAGAGAAGCCGGCCTCCGCTTCTCCCTGATTTTTTATTAACCCAGTTTAAGAAGCGTGGCAGGATTTGTCAAACGCTTTGCCGCCGCTGACCTTATTTTAACCGTGGCCCATGGAGGCTGCCGACGGGCGCGGCTGGTGGGATGATAAAGCCTGGATGGGCAGACAGATTCCCATACCGGCGTATGGGAATCTGCCGCCGAAGTCGAGCTGTGGGCTGGAAGGGAAACTGCGACCTTAAACGCAGCCGGTGGGTTTGGGCAGCCCCGCCATTTTGCAGGCGCCTTTCCCGGGTCCGGAGGGGAAAAGCTCGTAGATGTATTTCAGCTTGAAGCCGGTGACCTTGGACAGGATGCGCACCATGGGGGCGATGCCGTTTTTCTTGAAGTAATCCTGGAGCATATTGATGACTTTCCAATGGTCCTCGGTCAGCTCCGTGATCCCTTCCTGCGTCTTCACATAATCAACCCACTCCGGCCCCCAGTCATCCAGGTTGGCCAGGAAGCCGTCTTCGTCCACCTCGAATTTTTTCCCCATATGTTCCACAACGGCCATATTCTTAGGTCCTCCTTGGGATATTTGTGCCGGCGTTCCTTCACTCAGGCTATGCCATTGTGAAAATTTTGTCAAGTATTAAAAAAATCGCCTCGCCCTCCCGGGCCGTTTTCCAGGACCCGGGCCTCAGCCGGGGAAGATCTTGCCCGGGTTCATGATGTTCAGGGGGTCGAAGGCCTGCTTCAGGCGGCGCTGCAGGGCAATGACCGCCTCGGAGAGCTCCAGCCGCAAAAAGGGGGCCTTGAGGAGACCGATGCCGTGCTCGCCGGAGAGGGTGCCGGACAGTCTCCGCACCGCCGCCAGCAGGTCCTCCACCGCCTGGCGGGCGGCCCGACGCTCGGCCTCCACCCGGCCGTCAAACATGATATTCACATGGATATTGCCGTCGCCGGCGTGGCCGAAGCAGAGGATGGGGAGCCCCCTTACCCGGGAGATCTCCTGCACCGCCGCCACCAACTCCGGGACGGCGCCCAGGGGCACTGCCACGTCCTCGGCAATCTTGTGGGGCCTGAGCTTGCGGGTGGCGGGGGAAACGGCCTTGCGGGCCCGCCAGAGTTCCTCCGCCTCCGGCGCAGTGGCCGGAATGAGGATAGGTGCCGCCCCCGCATGCGTGAGGATCCCCCGGCTGGCCTCAGTGCGCTGGGCCACATCCTGGGGGTGGCCTTCCAGGGCCACGAAGAGGAAGGCGCTCACCTCCGGAGGCAGGGGGAAGGGCAGGAGCTCCGCCACGCAGCTAAGGGTGGCGGCGTCCAGAAATTCCAGGGAGGCCGGGGCCACCCCGGCCCGGAGCAGCTCCCCCACCGCCTGGGTGGCGGCCGTGAGATCCCGGAAGCCCGCGGCCAGGGTCTGGCGGGCCGCGGGGGGCGGCACCAGTTTGAGGATGATTTTGGTGATTACCCCCAGGGTGCCTTCGGAGCCCACAAACAGGTGGGTCAAATCATAGCCCACCACCGATTTCATGGTGCGGGTGCCGGTGTGGATGATCTCACCCGTGGGGAGCACCACCTCCAGCCCCAGGACGTAGTCCCGGGTGACCCCGTACTGCACCGCCACCGCGCCCCCGGCACCGGTGGCCACATTGCCGCCGATGGTGCAGAACTCGGAGCTCCCCGGATCCGGCGGGTAATAGAGGCCCTGAGCCGCCGCCGCCCGCTTGAGCGCGCCGGTGATGACCCCCGGCTCCACCACCGCCACAAAGTCCTGGGGGCTGATCTCCAGGATGCGATTCAACCGGGTGAGCACCAGCACCACCCCGCCCTGGACGGGCACTGCGCCCCCGGCCCGGCCGCTCCCCGCTCCCCGGGGCACCACCGGAAAACGGTAGTCATTGGCCAGCCGCACAATGGCGGCCACCTCCGCCGCCGACCCGGGAAAGACCACCAGATCGGGCAACTGCTCCAGATCAGTGGCGTCAAAGGCATAGGTCCAGCGGTCCTCCGGGGCGGTGAGCACCTGCTCCGGTCCCACTATGGCGGCAATTTTGCTGATGACCTCAGACGGGAGCATTTTTACTTTATCCCGGGGACCCGCCTCTTTCCCGACCCCGAGGGACCTTGCCCCCAAGGTCCCCCAGGATTCTCCGGCAATTACAGCATATTGTGCTCCGCCAGGCTGAAGTAGCCGTGGCGGCTGATGATGAGGTGGTCATGCACCGTGAGGTTGAGGGCGTGACTGGCCTGCACCAGGGTGCGGGTGAGCTCCCGGTCGGCCGCCGAGGGCGTGGGGTTGCCGCTGGGGTGATTGTGCACCAGAATCAGGCCGGTGGCCTTGTGCTTCAGGGCCAGCTCCAGGACCTTGCGGGGATAGACCACGGTCTGATTCACCGTGCCCTCCTGGACGATCTCCTCCGCCACGATTTCGTTCTGGCTGTTGAGATACAAGACCCGGAACTGCTCGTCCTTGAGCCCGCCCATGGTGGTGCGGCAGTAGTCGATGAGGGCCTCCAGGGAGGGGATCTTCCGCCGGGCCAGCACCCCTTCCCGCAGATACACCTCCACGCAGGTCTTGGCAAGCCGCAGCAGACAGGCGGAGTACTCCGTCAGGCGCATGGTCCGGCCCCGGACGTCCTCGGCGGTGACCTCCAGCAAGGCCTCCACCGGCGCATCCAGCACCTGGCTGAAGGAGCCGAAGCGGGCGATGAGGGCCTTGGCCAGCGGCTTGACGTCGGAATAAGGGATGGCGAAGGTGAGGAGGAGCTCCAAAAGCTCGTAATCCTGTAAGGCCGGGGCGCCGCCTTCCAGGAAGCGGGCTCTGAGACGGCCGCGATGCCCGTGGTAGTGGGGCCGCTCCGGTTTGACCTTGACCGGGCTGGCGGCCTCTCTCACGCCCGGGGTTTTCGGCTTCATCATGTGACCGTGGTGAACTTGTCCTGTGGGGAGGCTTCCCGTTCTGTCAGACTATGTGGGATTGAGGCAATGGGGCCTGATGTCCTCCGGCCCCTCGATGCCGGGTGGACCCCTGATCCCCCGCCTTCAGCCCAATTTCATTGTAAGGGGTGAAAAAAATTTGTCAATTCGGCCCGAAAGACGGAGGGCACAAAAAAGGGGCAGGCTCACCTTCCTCCTGCCCCGGAATGGGGGGAAGAGGCCCCTGTCCTTGCGGATCGGGACCTCCTCCCTGGGTGTTTGCCTTACACTTCGGCGGCTTCGGCGGCGGCGGCTTCGGCCTCCAGCTTGCGGCGCA
>JBBFLF010000040.1 GCA_037481655.1 Desulfobaccales bacterium
GGTAAGGGCCCACCGGCCCTTAGCCCCCTCCCCCACCAAACCTCAGCCGCAGAGGGCCGTCATGGGACGTGAGTTTATTGTGGAGATCGGTACTGAGGAGATTCCGGCCCGGTTCATTCCGCCGGTGTTGCAGGAGATGGCCGCCACGTTTGCCCGCTGGTGTGAGCAGGAGCGTCTGGGTGTGGGGGAGATCTCCACCTGGGGGACCCCTCGGCGCCTGACGTTGGCGGTCCGGGACTTGGCGGAGACGCAGGCGGAGCTCACCCAGGAGGTGTTGGGGCCTCCCAAGGCGGTGGCCTTGGATGCCCAGGGTCAGCCCACGGCGGCGGCCCAGGGGTTTGCCAAGGCCCAGGGGGTGGCGGTGAGCGACCTGGTGGAGGTGGAGACTCCCCGGGGGGTGTATCTGGCGGTGCGTAAGACCACGGCCGGCCGGCCCACGGCGGAGATTTTGCGGGAGTATCTGCCGGAGTTCATCCTGGGCTTAAGCTTTCCCAAGTCCATGCGCTGGGGGTCCGAGACCATCAGTTTTGCCCGGCCCATCCATTGGATCCTGGCCCGCTTCGGGGGCGAGGTCATCCCCTTCACGCTGGGGGACGTGACCAGCGGCGGGGTGACGTACGGCCATCGCTTCATGAGCCCGCAAGGCCGGGAAGTGCGCGGCATTGACGAGTATTTGGAGACCCTGCGGCAGGCCTATGTCATTGTGGACCCCGCTGCCCGTCGGGCCTTCCTGGAGGAGGAGATGGCCAAGGCCGCGGCCCAGGTGGGGGGCACCCTGGTGCCCAATCCGGGGCTGGTGGAGGAAAACACCTTCCTGGTGGAGTATCCCTCGGTGGTGGTGGGGCATTTCGAGGACAAGTTCCTGGCCCTGCCCGAGGAGGTGCTCATCACCTGCATGCGGGAGCACCAGCGCTATTTCTCCTTGCGGGGTGCTGACGGCCGGCTGCTGCCGCATTTCATGGCGGTGAACAACACTCTGACCCGCAACCCCGACGTGGTGCGCCAGGGCCATGAGCGGGTGCTTCGGGCCCGGCTCTCGGATGCCATGTATTTCTACCAGGTGGACTCCAAGGTGCCCCTGGAGACCTGGGTGGAGCAGCTCAAGGGGGTGGTCTTTCACTCGCTCTTGGGCACCTCCTACGAGAAGATGGAGCGTTTCCGGGAGCTGGCGGGGTATCTGACAATCCAGCTCAGCCGGGACGACGGCAGCCCGGTGGGGGTGGACCCGGAAGTGGTCCGGCGAGCGGCCACTATCTGCAAGGCGGACATCGTCTCAGAGATGGTGGGGGAATTCCCCAGCCTCCAGGGGGTGATGGGCAAGGTCTATGCAAGAAACGCCGGGGAGCCGGCGGCGGTGGCGGACGCCATCTTCAGCCATTATCTCCCCCGCCATGCCGATGACGACCTCCCCGAGGACCTGGTGGGGGTCATCATCGGCTTGGCCGACCGCCTGGACACCATCTGCGGCATGTTCGGGGTGGGGCTCTCCCCCACCGGCGCGGCCGACCCCTATGGCTTGAGACGCCATGCCCTGGCCGTCATCCGCATCCTCCGGCACCACCGCCTGCATCTGGACCTGCCCGAGGCGGTGTGGGAGGCCTTGAAGCTTTTAGGCGGCAAGATCTCCCGGAGCCCGGAGGACACCGCCCTGGAGGTGCTGGACTTTTTCCAGACCCGGCTCACCCACCTGCTTCTGGGTGAGGGTTTTGACCATGAAACGGTGAATGCGGTGCTGGCCGCGGGCTGCCGGGATGTGGTGGAGGCGGCGGACAAGGTCCAGGCCCTGGAGGAGGTGCGCCGCAGCCCCGAGTTCCCGGCTTTGGCGGTGGCCTTCAAGCGGGTCCTCAATATCTCCGCCGGCGCCGGGGTGGGCGAGGTGGATCCCCTGCTCTTTGAGCACCCCGAGGAAAACCAGCTTTATGAGGCCGCCCAGCTCATGGAGATTGAGGTGGCGGAGGCCTTAAGCCGCCGGGATTATGCCGCGGTGTGCCGCTCTCTGGCCAAGCTCAAGGGCTTTGTGGACGCCTTCTTTGATCGGGTGCTGGTGATGGCGGAGGATGCGAAACTCAGGGCCAACCGCCTGGCCCTGCTCAGCCGCATCGGCCACACTTTTCTTAAAATGGCGGATTTTTCCCGCATCAGCACCTGACTTGCAGGCGCCGGCGGGATTGGACATCAAGAAGGGCGGGGCGGGTGCCCTGCTTTCTTTTCAGGATAAGTAATGATGGGTTGGCTGCGCCGCCGTTCCTCAGACACAGATACCCAGGAACCGCAGGAGCCGGAGGCTCCCCCTGGTCCCGAGGGGGCCGGGGAGATGCCGGAGGTGACCGCCGAAGGGGAAGGGGAGTCGCCGGCCCCACCCGAGGAGGAAGCCGGTCTCCGGGAGGAGGGTGAGGCCCCGGCCCGGCCGGGCTTTTTCCGGCGGCTTTTTGGGAAACCCGCCGAGATTCCGATAACGGCAACAGAGCCGGTGGCGGAGGCAGCCGAGCCTGAGCCTACCGTTGCTGAAGTCCTGAGGGCTCCCGAGACTGCGGCCCCGGAAGGGGCAGAGGAGGTGCCGGAAGCCTCCCCGGAGCCGGAAACCCCGGCGGAGGAGGAGCGCCGGGGGCTGTTCCGGCGCTTCCGGGAGCGGCTGGGGCGCACCCGGGAGGCCCTCTCCGGCGGCCTGGCCCGCCTCTTTGCCCGCCGCAAAGTGGTGGATGCCGAGCTTTTGGAGGAGCTGGAAGAGCTCCTCATCACCGCCGACCTGGGGGTGGAGACCACCCTGGCCCTCATGCAGGGCCTCCAGGAGAGGCTGAAACGGCGGGAGCTCAATGACCCGGAGCGCCTCAAGGCGGCGCTGGGTGAGGCCATGCTGGGGATGCTTGCCGCCCCGGCGCCCCGACCCCGGGAGGCTCGTCCCTGGGTGGTGCTGGTGGTGGGGGTGAACGGCGTGGGCAAGACCACCACCATCGCCAAGCTGGCCCACCGGGAGCGCCAGGCGGGGCGGGAGCCCCTGCTCATCGCCGCGGACACCTTCCGCGCCGCCGCGGCGGAGCAGCTCACCGCCTGGGGGGAGCGCCTGGGGGTGGAGGTTATCCGGCAGCAGGCTGGGGCCGACCCCGCGGCGGTGGTCTTCGACGGCCTCACCGCCGCCCTGGCCCGGGGGGTGGACACAGTATTTATCGACACCGCCGGCCGTCTGCACACCAAAGTGAACCTCATGGAGGAGCTGAAAAAGATCCACCGCACCATCGGCAAGAAGGTGCCCGGCGCCCCCCATGAGACCTACCTGGTTCTGGACGCCACCACCGGTCAGAACGCCCTGAGCCAGGCCCGGCTCTTCCAGGAGGCCGTGGGCCTGAGCGGCCTCATCCTCACCAAGCTGGACGGCACCGCCAAGGGCGGGGTGGCCCTGGCGGTGGTGCATGAAACCGGCCTCCCCTTACGTTACCTCGGGGTGGGGGAGGGGCTGGACGACCTCAAGCCCTTCGACCCCGAGGCCTTCGTGGCCGCCATCCTCGGGTAAGGGCCAGGCGATTTCCCGGGGGCAGCCGATGACTTTAAAACCGTGGCAGAAGGCAGCCCCACTCCGTCCCGGGCAGGCGGCGGGCGAGGTGTGCGCCCTCACCAAACAGGGTTATCTATCGGGCTTTTCCCAGATGATTCGCTATTGGGGGCCGCCGGTGGCCTGGTGCGTGGCCATCCTCCTCTTTTCCGGGGATTTGGGCTCCTCCCGCCGCACTTTCGGCCTTTTTTACTGGCTGATGAGCTGGTTCCCCCACCTCAGCCCTCATGAGGTGGAAGCCTGGCATGCCTGGTTCCGCAAGCTGGGGCACTTAAGCGCCTATGCCATCCTTTATCTCCTCTTTTTCCGGGCGGCGCACCTGCACCTGGCCCTGCGTCCCGGGCGCACCTGCCTCCTGGCTCTGGCCCTGACCCTGGGGGTGGCAGTGACGGATGAGACCCGGCAGGCCCTGGTGCCGGCCCGGACCGGCACCCCCCTGGACGTGGCCCTGGATATGCTGGGCGCCCTGCTGGCGTCGCTGGTCATCCCCGGTCTGTGGCGCCCCGCCCGACGGGAGCCTCAAGGAGGAGACGGCCGCGGTTAAGCCTGCGCCCAAGCGGCATCCTGCTTGCATTCCCCCTTCCGAAAGGCTATCTTCACAAAGAAATGACCCCGAGCCGGCACCAACCGGCCCGGTGATTGCCTCAGGACAGGAACATGCCCTTTCTGATCCGACCCACCGAGAGATCAGCGCGGCTGACTCTTTGCTTCTTTCTGATCCTCAGCCTCATGGCGGCCGGGTGGCCCATCCCCGGCCGGACGGCGGAAGCCCCCTCCCAGGCTCTGGGCGACCCCTTCGCCGGGGTGGTGGATACGACCCTGGACAACGGCATGCGGGTTCTCCTCCTCAAAGAGCCCCGGGCGCCCCTGGTCACCCACCAGGTGTGGTACCGGGTGGGCTCCCGCTTTGAGACCGTGGGCAAGACCGGCCTGTCCCACCTCACCGAGCACCTGATGTTCAAAGGCACGGAGAAATACGGCCCCAAGGTCTTCTCCCGCCTGGTGCAGAAATCCGGGGGCAACGACAACGCCTTCACCAGCCGGGATTACACCGCCTACTTTCAGACCGGGCCGGCCAGCGAACTGAGGCGCTGGATGGAGATGGAGGCCGACCGCATGCGGGGCCTCAAAGTCACCGAGGAGGCCTTCGCCACCGAGCAGAAGGTGGTCCTGGAGGAGAGGCGCCTGCGCACCGAAGACGACCCGGTGAGCTTCCTGGTGGAGGAGGTCTATGCCGCGGCGTACAAGGCCCACCCCTACCAGTGGCCCATCATCGGCTGGTACGACGACATCAAAAGCCTGACCCTGCCGGATTTCCAGCAGTATTACCAGACCTATTATCAGCCCAACAACGCCACCCTGGTGGTGGTGGGGGATATTGATCTTGAGGCCACCCTGAAGGATATCCGGGAGGTCTACGGCGCCCTCCCCAAGGGGCCACAGCCGCCTCAGCCCACGGCCCGGGAGCCCCGGCAGTACGGGGAGCGCCGGGTGTGGGTCCAGCGGGAGGCGCAGCTCCCGTATGTAGTCATGGTGCACCACGTGCCCAACTGGCAGCACCCCGACTGCTTCGCCCTGGAGCTCCTGGCCCGGGTGCTCTCCCAGGGCCGGAGTTCCCGGCTATACCAGAAGCTCATCTACACTGACCGCCTGGCCCTGGAGGCCGGGGCCGATTACGACCTGGACACCGCCGACCCCTCCCTCTTCATGCTCTACGCCCAGCCGCTGCCGGGCAAAACCTCCGAGAAGGTCGAGGCCGCCCTGATTGCCGAAATCCGGCGCCTGCAGCAGGAAGAGGTGGGGGCCCGGGAGCTGGCCAAGGTGAAAAACCAGGCCACCGCCGCCTACTATCAGGCCATGGATTCCCTTTTTTTCCGGGGCATGCTCTTGGGAAGGCTGGAGACGGTGGCCCGCTGGACCCTGGCCCGGGAGTTCGTCCCCAAGATCCAGGCGGTCAGCGCCGCCGACTTAAAGAGGGTGGCGGGCCAGTACCTGGTGCCCACCAACCGCACGGTGGGCATCCTGGTCCCCTTAAAAACCGACAAACCCCGCCGGGAGGGCTTCCGACCCGGGCATGAAATTCAATGAGCCGCGCCGGATATGAGCCGACTGAGGGTTTTATTGCTGACGAGGGCCAAGTGAGGCAGAATTTCACCCGCTTGATGGGAAGCCGGCGGCTATTCCTGGGGGCGCTGGCGGTATTGCTGATGTGGCTCCAGGTGCTGGGGACAGGCCTGGCCGCCGCCCCACCGCCCCTGGGGGAGCGGGAGGAGCTCCCCAACGGTCTGGTGTTTTTGTTCTCCGAGCAGCGAAGCGTCCCTTTGGTGGCGGTGAATCTGCTGGTCAAAGCCGGAGCGCTCCGGGATCCCCGGGGGAAAGAGGGCTTGGCCCACGTGACCGCCCTCCTCCTCACTCAGGGCAGCAAAAAGCGCAGCGCCACCCAGATGGCCCAGGAGATCGACTTTCTGGGGGCCAAGCTCTCAGCCGGGGCGGAGGAGGACTACGCCATGGTCGGCCTCACAGTTCTGGCCAGGGACGTGAGCCAGGGGCTGGAGCTGATGGCGGATGCGGTTCTCCACCCCACCTTCCCGCCGGAGGAGCTGAAACGCAAGGTGCAGCAGCTGTTGGCCTCCTTTGAGAGCGACGAGGACGAGCCCATGGTCATGGCCCGGCGGGCCTTCGATCTTAGGCTCTACGGCCAGCACCCCTACGCCTTTCCCCCCAAGGGTACGCCCCAGGGCCTCAAGGCCATCCAGCGGCAGGAGGTGGTGGACTTTCACCGGCGGCTCTACCTCCCCAACAACGCCATCCTGAGCGTGGTGGGGGATATCTCCCGGGAGGAGGCCCGCGGCTTGGTGATGAGATATTTCGGCGGCTGGAATCCGGGAAAGATCCCCGAACTTCAGCTGCCGCCCCTGCCGCCCCTTACCCGGCCGGAGACCCAGGTGATCGACAAGAAGATCACCCAGGCCAATATCCTGTGGGGCCACCTGGGCATCACTCGCCAGAACCCCGATTTTTACGCCTTTCAGGTGATGAACTACATCCTGGGGGGCGGGGGGTTTGCCTCCCGGCTCATGGACACCATCCGGGAGACCCGGGGCCTGGCCTACAGTGTGGGCAGCACCTTTGAGCCGGGGCTGGAGCCTGGACCCTTTTATATTTCCTTGGAGACGAAAACGGAGAACGCCGCCGAAGCGGTGGACCTCATCCTGAAGGAAGTGGAGCGGCTGCGCACGGAGCCGGTATCGGACGCGGAGCTGGCGGACGCCAAGTCCTACCTCATCGGCAGCTTCCCCCGGCGGCTGGATGCCACCGGCAAACGGGCGGCGCTCATGGCCTACGTGGAATTCTACGGCCTGGGGCTGGATTACCCCGGGCGCTACGCCGAGATCATCCGGGGCATCACCGCCCAGGACGTGCAACGGGTGGCTCAGCAATACCTCCATCCCGAGCGTTACCTCCTGGTGGTGGCCGGAGACGCGAGCCGGCTGCCGAAGCTGCCGGGCCTGGCCGCCGCCGGAGAGAAGGAGAAGACCGATGCGAAAGATTAGTGTATGGGGCAGCGCTTTGGCCCTCACCCTCATCCTGTGCCTGGGAGGGGGCAGCTTGCTCAGCCCGGCGCCGGCAACAGCCGGGCCGGTGCCGGAGAGCTTCTCGGAGCTGGCCCAGAAGGTGGGGCCGGCGGTGGTGAACATCAGCACCGAAAAGGTGGTGAAGGGCCGGGACCGCATGCGGGAATTCTTCGGGCCCATGCCTTTTCCGGGTCCCGGCGGCCCCGGGGACCCCTTCCGGGACTTCTTTGAGCGCTTCTTCGGCGACGGCCCGCATCCCCGGGACTTCAAGCAGCGCTCCCTGGGCTCCGGCTTCATCATTGACCCCAAGGGCCTAATCATCACCAACAATCACGTCATTGAGGGCGCCGACAAAATCAAGATCAAGCTGGCGGGGGGCAAGGAGTACCAGGCCACCGTCAAAGGCCGGGACCCCAAGACTGACCTGGCTCTCCTCCAGATCACGGCCAACGGCCCCTTCCCCAGCCTCACCTTGGGGGATTCCGATGCCATCAAGGTGGGGGACTGGGTCATCGCGGTGGGGAACCCCTTCGGCCTGGGGCACACCGTCACCCAGGGCATCATCAGCGCCAAGGGGCGGGTCATCGGCGCCGGGCCCTATGACAACTTCCTCCAGACCGACGCCGCCATCAACCCGGGGAACAGCGGCGGGCCCCTCCTCAACCTCAAGGGCGAGGTCATCGGCATCAACACCGCCATCGTGGCGGCGGGCCAGGGCATCGGCTTTGCCATCCCCAGCAACCTGGCCAAATCCATCATCCCGCAGCTGATGGAGAAGGGCAAGGTGACCCGGGGCATGCTGGGGGTGCAGGTGCAGGTGGTGACCGCGGAGCTGGCCAAGTCCTTCGGGCTCAGCGAACCCATGGGGGCCCTGGTGGCCGAGGTGCGGCCGGGCACCCCGGCGGAGAAGGCGGGCATCAAACGGGGGGACATCATCATCGAGTTCAACGGCCAGCCCATCAAGGAGATGAATGAGCTGCCCCGGCTGGTGGCGGCCACCGCCCCGGGCACCAAGGCCACGGTGAAGGTGCTCAGGGACGGCAAGGAAAAGACCTTCTCCCTCACGGTGACGGAGCTGGTGGATGAACCCGGCACACCCGGCGGGCCTGCCCCGGAGGCGGAGGAGCTGGCCGGACTTTCGGTGGAGGACCTCACCCCCGCCCTGGCCCGGCGCTTCGGCCTGCGGGAGACCAAGGGCGCGGTGGTGACCCGGGTGGCCCCGGGGTCCCCGGCGGCGGAGGCGGGCTTACGGCCCGGTGACCTGATTCTGGAAGTGAACGGCGGTGCCGTCCAGTCCGCTGCCGACTTCCAGCGGCTGATCAGCCGGGTGGAGAAGGGGAGCGTCGCCCGTCTCCTCATCAAGCGCCAGACCCACACCCTGTTCATCACCCTGGAGGTGCCCAAGGAGTAATAAGGCTCCCTCCGGATAAACGACCAGGCCCCGGCGGTGAGCCCTCCGGGGCCTTGGTCTTTCCGGGGCCGGGCACCCCATTCCCGGGTGTTCCCCCGGGACCGCTGGGGGCGGGAAGGTGATTATCTCTTCTTGATCACCACCAGGGTGTCATAGCTCACATACGGGTAGATCTCATCCACGTGCCGGTTGAGCAGGGAGACGCACCCTAAAGTCCAGTTCTCCCCGTTGAGGTTCTTGAGATCGTCCTCGGTGCCGTGGATGCCGATCTCCCCGCCGATGTCCGCATCCCAGGGAATGCGGCCCTGGCGTTTGGCCTCGGCGAATTTCACCCAGTTTTTGGTGTTGGGGTAGTCCAGCAGGATGAACTTGTTCCATTTGGGGTGGTCGAACTTGGTCACCACCCGGTAGATACCCTCAGGAGTGCATTTGTCCCCCTGACAGAGCTTGTCCGCCACCGGGTTGCCCCCCAGGACCACCGGATAGGACTTCACCGGATGGATGCCCTGGTAGAGGGTGAGCTTGCGGCGCTCTTTGGAGACCACCAGCACCACGGGATGGTAGCCCCGGCCGTTATATCCCCGTTGTTCCAGGATTTCCTTCAGAAGGGCCTGCTCCGGGGTCAGAGGCGGGGCCGGCGCCGGCGCCGGTTCCAGAGAGGCCGATGGCGGGGCCACGGGCACCCGGGAGCGGCCGCAGCCGCTCACGGCCAGAGCGATTGCCAGGATCAGGACAGACCACGTCAGGACACCGGTGCGCTGAAGCATCGTTATTCCTCCCCCCACGATGCCACACGGTTCTTGGCCTTTTAAGGTAGCAGAAGCGAGCCGGGGCTGCAAGGCTTTCCGGCCCTTGCCCCAGAGCGGCCAAAGGGGTAAGCTAATTTTGGGGGAATGGCGGGAGGAGGGGAACCATAGACCCCCTCACACCCCGCCCCGCCCCTGAGATGGGGCGGGGGCAGGCCTTCGGTCCCCGGACCTCTTAGCCCCAGGTCAGGAAGAGGAGTCCAAAACCCAAGCAATGCACCTCCTCATTGACGGCTACAATCTCATCCGCCAGTCGCCGGTCTTGCGGCACCTGGACGCCCGGGATCTGGAAGCCGGCCGGGAGGCCTTGCTGGAGCGCCTGGCATTTTACCGCCAGTGCCGCCCCCACCACCGCCTCACGGTGGTCTTCGACGGCTGGCAGGCCGGCGGCCCCAGCGAGACCCGGGACCTCCACCGGGGGGTGCGGATCATCTATTCCCGGCGAGGCGAACGGGCGGACGAGGTCATCAAGCGCCTGCTGGCCCAGGAAGGCCCCCGAGCGCTGGTGGTGAGCTCCGACCGGGAGCTCCAGGAGCAGGCCCGGCGGGTGGGGGCGGCCTGGGTCTCGTCCCGGGAGTTCGACTTTCTCTCCAGCCAGGCGGCCGGGGGAGCCGAAACTGAAGACGACGACGATCCCGGTCCCCGGGGACCGGCCAAGAAAGGCCCGGCCCGCCGGCTTCCCAAGCAGGAGCGCCGCCGCCGGCAGCGCCTGCGGAAACTTTAACCTGTGAGCTTTATGGGAGAGGGGGCCAGGAAGTTGCGGCCACCTGCCCCCCCTCTTTCCATCTAAAAGAAGGAGAATAGACATGCGCACCCCGCCGGAACCCACCTGGCGCTGCAGCACGTGCGGCTTCACTCTCAAGGCCGCGGCGCCGCCGGAAATCTGCCCCATGTGCCGCAATAAATGCGAATTTGTGGATGTAAGCTGCTACATCCCCGGCTGCGGCGGTCCGGAGGGCGCTGATCCCCGCCTGAAGTAAGACCCACCCACGTCGGGCCAGGCGGGGGCCTCCCCCCAAAGATCCGGGGAGAGCCCTTCAGTTTATCTCCGGCCGGCCGATAAAGGGGAAAGAGGCCTGCCGGTGAAAGTGCTCCCCTTCCCCGACCATTGCCCGGTGAACGGCCGGGCCTGTCCCCTGGCGGCGGAAGTGCGCCGTCTCAGGGAGGAATGCCACCGGCTGCTGGAGCTCTCCCGCACCGACCCCCTCACCGGTCTCTACAATTTCCGTCACCTCTTAAGCGAGCTGGACCGGGAGATGGAGCGCACCCGGCGCACCGGCCTCCCCACCGGCCTCATCATGCTGGACCTGGACCATTTCAAGCAGGTCAACGACACCCATGGGCACCAGTTCGGGGATGCGGTGCTGCGCCGGATCAGCCGGCTGCTGAAGGACAACATCCGGCGCCTGGACATCCCCTGCCGCTACGGTGGCGAGGAATTCGCCCTCATCCTGCCGGGGACCAGCCTGCCCCGGGCCCTGAAGCTGGCCGAGCGGCTGCGCCGGGCCCTGAGCGAGGCGGCCCTCACCCTGGAGGACCGGACCCTCCACATCACCGCCAGTTTCGGGGTGGATGTCTATGAGGCCCACGAGGACCTGAGCGCCATGGCCTTCCTGGAGCGGGCCGACCGCTATCTCCTGGAGGCCAAGGCCCAGGGGCGCAATCTCATCTGGCACCGGGACCGGCAGCCGGACCGGGCCGGCACCGCTGTCACCCCCCAGGAGCGGCACCAGCTGGTGTCCCGGATGAGGAATTATGGAGCGAGCGAGACCACGCAGGTGGCAGCCGCCCCGCCTCTGCCTGAGCAGCGGTAAGGGCGGGGTGGGCAAGACCAGCCTGGCCGTCAATCTGGCCTTCGCCTTGGCGGACCAGGGGATCCGCGTCCTGTTGGTGGACGGCGATCTGGGTCTGGCCAATGTGGATGTGCTTTTGGGACTGAGCGTCACCGCCACCATCCGGGAGGTCCTGGCCCATGACCTGGACCCCCGGGCGGCCCTCGTTCAGGTGACCCCGGGGCTGGCGGTCCTGCCCGCGGGCTCCGGAGTGGCGGAGCTGGCCAGCCTGCCCCCTGAGGACCAGGCGCATCTGGGCCGCCTCCTGGAGGGGCTGGGGCGGGATTTCCAGGTGGTCCTGGTGGACACCGCCGCCGGCCTGGGGCCCTCGGTGCTGTGGTTCAATGCCTGGGCGCACCACAATATTGTGGTGGTGACGCCGGATCCCACCTCCCTCACCGACGCCTACGCCCTCATCAAGGTGCTGTCCCGCGCCCACCGCCGGCGCCGCTTCCTGATCCTCACCAACCAGGTGGAGCATGAAGCCGAAGGCCAGCGCACCTTCGCCACCCTTTCCCAGGTGGCCGCCCGCTTCCTGGAGGTGGAGCTGGATTATCTGGGGTCCATCCCCGCCGACCCGGCGGTGCAGCAGGGGGTGCGGGAGCAGGTCCCCTTTGTGCAGGCGGCCCCTAAATCCGCCGCCGGCCGGGCGCTCGCCTCCGTGGGTGCCCACGTGCTGAGCGCCATCGGCCTCTGGCATCCGATAGTGGCCGAGGACCGGGAGGAGACCGGCAGCTGATCCCCTGCCGCCGGCGGGCTCGGCCAGGAGGGGGGAGGAGAAGGAGGGTATCCGTCTAGGGAGAGGAAGGAGACCATCAGCCGGTATGACCTGAGGAGCTGAGGCGGGTGGGGGACAGGTATTGATGGTGAAAGGGGGGGTGAAAAAGGGGGGAAGAGGGGTCGGAGCAGAGGGACCAAAGCCAAAAGAGCCGGGAGGGCGGATGGGCTCCAGCTATCCTCTCCGGCTAATTGTCGGGGCTGAGGGAATGGAGGCGGGAGAGCCCAGCGGACAGAGGCCGGAAGGGGGAGCCGAGGGAGGCGAGGTTGAGGTGGCCCAGGGCCTTCCATGGCTTTTCCCGCCTGCGAAACCCCGCCACCCCGGCCTCAGATGCCGCCACAATCTGCCAGTTTCTTGGCCGTAATTGCCGAAAAAAAAACCGGCCGCCCTAAGGCAGCCGGCTGGCAAGGGGGATAGCGGGGCAGCTCCCAGGCCGCCCCTGAAATTTCAGGTTACTTCTTCACCTCTTCCATGCCCTTCTGGGTCTCCCCGGACTTCACCGTGCCGGTGGACTCAGCCTTCTTGGGGTCCTTGCTGACGTCCTTCTTGACGTCCTTCTTGATGTCCTTCTTGACCTCGGTCTTGCCGAGCTTCTTGGTGGCTTCCTTGCCCTTTTCCTCGGGCTTCTGGACGCCCGCCTTCTCCTGGGTCACGGGCTTGGCTTCCGGGGTGACGGCCTTTTCCGGGGCCGGGGTCACCTGAGGGGAGGCCTGGGGGGCCGGGGTGGTCACCGCCGGTTTGTCCGCCGGTTTGCCCACCGGCTGGGTGCTCTGGGAGAAGCCGACGCCGGCCAGCCCCAGGGTGAAAGCCACGGCAGTCAGGGTGCAGATCACTTTCTTCATGGTGTTTTCCTGTCCTTCTCTTTCTCGGGGAATTTTTGTCGCTCTCTGCGACTGCCTTTATACGATGCATCAGCCTTGCCAATTTCCCTCAGAGGCCAAAATTTTATAAATAGTGGTAATTATTGATTTTTTACGCAGATGGACATCTGCTTCCCCCATACCCCGCCGGCCGCTCCCGCCGCCGGTCCAAATCTGAGAGACGGGGCCCCGGGAAGGGCCAACGCCTGTCAAACTGAAAAACCGGTTTGGGGCGCCGGTGGGGAAATCAGGCCTGTGGCGGCTTGGCGGGCCAGGGCGCCGGGGAGGGTTTCCAGAAATGAGAAGGCGCGCTCAGGGGCCGGCGGTGCGGACGGGGCGGGCGGCCAGATACGCCTCCAGACGGCGCAGGGCCTCCGCCAGGTTCTCCAGGGAGTTGGCGTAGGAAAATCTGAGGAAGCCCTCTCCCCCGGGCCCGAAGTCGATGCCGGGGGTCACCCCCACCCCCGCCTGCTCCAGAATGTCGAAGGCCAGGGCGTAGGAGTCGGAGGAGAGATGGCGGGCGTTGACAAAAACATAAAAGGCGCCGGTGGGCTCCACCGGGATGCGGAAGCCTAACCGTCGCAGGCCCGCCACCAGAAAGCGGCGGCGCTCATCGAACACCGCCCGCATGCGGGCCACCTCCGGGCCCGCCTGGGTGAGGGCGGCAATCCCGGCCCGCTGCACAAAGGCATTGGCGGAGATGAAGAAGTTCTGCATCAGGCGCTGCAGAGGCCGGATGAAGTCCCGGGGCGCGATGAGATAGCCCAGCCGCCAGCCGGTCATGGCGTAGAGCTTGGAGAAGCCGTTGATGACAAAGGCCCGGTCGGTGAACTCGAGGATGGAGTGCTCTTTGCCTTCATAAACCAGGCCGTGGTAGATCTCGTCCGAAATGATGTACGGCTCCAGCCGGGCCAGCTCCGCCAGGGTCTGAGGCGGGAGCACGGTGCCGGTGGGATTGGCCGGGGAGTTGATGATGATGGCCTTGGTGCGCCGGCTGAGATGGCGGGGCAGATCTTCGGGCCGCAGGCAAAAGCCGTCCTCTTCCCGGACGGGCACCCGATGGGGCACGGCGTCCACCAGCCGCAGGAAATTGGGATAGCAGGCATACGCCGGGTCGGTGAGGATGACCTCGTCCCCGGCATCCAGAAGCCCGGCGAAGATGAGGAGCATGGCCGGGGAGGTGCCGGAGGTGATGATGAACTGCTCCGGGCTGAGGTGCACCCCATAGGTGGCCAGATAATGGGCGCACAGCGCCTCCCGGAGCTCCCAAAGCCCCTGGGAGTGGGTGTACTGGGTTTCGCCCGCGGCCATGGCCGCCTGGGCCGCGGCCACCACCGGCGCGGGGGTGGGAAAATCGGGCTCGCCGATCTCCAGGTGGATGATGTGGCGGCCGGCCCGCTCCAGCTCCTTGGCCCGCTCCAGGATGTCCATCACCAGAAACGGAGTGATGTCCCGGGCCCGGCGGGAGACGTCAGGGGAGAAGGGCTGCTTTTCCATCGGACTCATGGCTCAGGAAAGGACGGCTGCGGCAGGAAAGGGGCGGAAAGGGCGAGTGCCTGTCCATCGGGACGGAGGCGCCGGAAGCCAAGGTCACAGGCGCTTGAATACCACCCGCCGGTTCTGAGCCCGGCCGGCCTCGGTGTCGTTGGAGGCCACGGGGACATCCATGCCGTAGCCCCGGGCCTCCAGCCTTTCCGCCGCAATCCCTTGCTGCACCAGGAAATTTTTCACTGTTTCGGCCCGGGCCTGGGAGAGCTTGAGATTGTAGCCCCGGCCGCCGATGTCGCAGGTGTGGCCCTGGATCTCCACCTTCATCTCCGGCAGGGCCGCAAGCACTTTGGCCACCTCCAGGAGCACCGGCTCCGAGCCGGGCCGCAAGGTGGCCTGGTTGAAATCAAAGGTGATGCCGTAGAGGGTCACCTCCCCTTTGGTCTCCAATTCGTGCCGGATCTGGGCGGCCCCGAAGGTGAGGACCTTTTTCAGGGGCTCCTCTTCAATGATATGCAGGCGATAGTGGGTGTCCCAGCCGTTGCGATAGACCTCCACCCAGAGGGTGCCGCCGTCAGTCGCAGGCAGGGTGAAGACCAGCCGCTCCTCCGCCTCATACAGGAGACTGCCGCCTTTCTCCAGGGCCGCGGCCTTGTAGTTCTCCAGGATATACAGCCCGGAGACCTCGGGGGTGGTATAATAGCTGTATTCCCAGTATTTTCCCCGGATCTCCTTGTCCTGATACCCTTCTTCCGTCTTGATGCGGAACTTGTGGGCCGCAAATTTGCGGTAGACTCCGTCTTTTTTCGTCACCTCCGGCAGAGGCTTGATGATGGGATGGTCCTCCACCTTTTTCTGGGCCGGCGCGGGGCCGCTGCCGCTAAGCAGCAGGAGAACCGCCAGCCCGGCGGCGAGGGCAAGACATCCAAGCCGCATGCTGCCACCTCCTCTCCCGGCCTTACTCCTCAATTCTCCCTTACCACAGGCGGACTGCACTGGGCAAGGAAAACCGCAGGCTTCCGTCCCGGGAGCGTTCTTCATCTATTCTCTTGACACGTATTCTTTTGTTTAGTATTCTATGGCCATGAAGCCCTTAACCGAACGTCAGCGGCAGGTGTTGGCCTTTGTGGAGGAGTTCTGCCGGCTCAAGGGGTATCCCCCCACGGTGCGGGAGGTGGCGGCCCACTTCGGCATCCAGCCCCGGGCGGCGGCGGACCACCTGGAGGCCCTGAAACGCAAAGGCTACCTGCACCGGGAACCGGGCCGCTCCCGGGGCCTCACCCTGGCCGGCCGGGGAGAGGGCGAGCTGGCGGAGGTGCCCATCCTGGGACGCATCGCCGCCGGCCGGCCACTGTTCGCCGCCGAACACCTGGAGGGCACTTTGCCTCTGCCCCGGACCTGGGTGCGGGACGAAGAGGTCTTCCTCCTGCGCATCACCGGGGAGAGCATGGCCCCCCTCCTGCAACCCGGCGACCTGGTGCTGGTCAGGGTGCAACCCCGGGTGGCCTCGGGCGAAATCGCCGTGGTCCTCATCCACGACGAAGCCACCGTCAAACGCGTCTTCGAAGAAGCCGGCGGCCTCGTCCTCAAAGGCGACAACCCCCGCTTCCCCCCCTTACGCTTCTCCCCCGACGAGGCCGCCGAACTGGTCCACATCATCGGCAAAGTCACCGGCGTCTACCGGGAACTGCGATGAGCGGCGAGCCGAGCGAGAAGCAGGTGAGGGAGGGGGCCAGGGGCCGCAGGCCCCTGCCCCCTCCCTCAGCCTCCCTCCCCCAACCCCTTAA
>JBBFLF010000041.1 GCA_037481655.1 Desulfobaccales bacterium
ATTGGCCCCCCACCCTCCCCTCATTCTCCCCACCCCGCCCCCTTTATAGGATTGGGGGAGGGGGCGTGGGGGAGGGGGTAAGGGTCCGCGACCCTTAGCCCCCTCCCCCACCTTACTCAACGCCGGCGCCAGCGGGGGCCGGCCGGGGTGTCGATGACCTCCACCCCCTGGTCCCACAGTTCCTGCCGGATGCGGTCGGCGGTGGCAAAATCCTTACGCCGCCTGGCCTCCTCCCGGTCCTGCAGGCGGGCCTCAATGGCCTCGTCCTTGAGGAAATGGGGGGGCTCCATCACCGCCAGAATGTCGTCCAGCTCCTGGAAGCGGCTTAGCACCAGGGCGGCGGAGGTGGCCCCCAGGCGGCCCCGGTCCAGCTCCCGGTTGAGTTCGGAGACCGCCTCGAAGATGGCGGCCAGGGCCCGGGAGACGTTGAGGTCGTCGTCCAGGGCGGCCAGCACCTCCTTTTTCATGAGAAAGAGGCGCTCCTCCACCGCCGCGGCCTGGCCGTCCTCCCCGGTAAGGAGGCTTAAGCGCTCCAGGAAGTGGTCCAGCCGGGCCCGGGCCCGGGCTGCGGCCTTGAGGTTGTCGGCGGTGTAGGCCAAGGGCTTGCGGTAGTGGGTGGCCAGGAGAAAGTAGCGCACCTCGGAGCCTCGAAAGCCTTCCTCCAGCAGCCGGCGCACGGTGAGTTCGCCCGGCTCCTTGGGGGGCTTGCCGTCCTTGAGCACCGGCTCACAGTTGAGCCAGAAGGCGGCCAGGGGCCGGCCGGTGGCCGCGGCGAAGAGGGCGTTTTTGTTCTCTTCGTGGGGGAAGAGGGTCTCGATGCTCCCCACGTGGAAATCGGCGGTGCGCCCCAGGTGCTTCAAGGCGATGGCGGCGCACTCCACATGCCAGCTGGGCCGCACCTGCCCCCAGGGGGTGGTGAAATAAAAGCCGCTTTTGAGCTCCCCCAGCTTGGCCCGCTTGAACAGGGTGAAGTCCCGGGGGTCCTCCTTGGCGTATTCGTCCAGGTCCACGGTCTTGCCCAGCCGGATCTTGCTCAGGTCCAGGTGCGACAGGCAGCCGTAGTCTTTGAAGCGGGCGATGTCAAAATAGACGGAACGCAGCTTTTCGTAGGCGTAGCCCTTGGTGAGGAGCTTTTTGGCCAGCTCCACCATGTCTTCCACATGCTCGCTGGCCAAAGCGTAGAGGGCCCCCTCCCGGATGCGCAGGCGGCTTAAGTCTTCAAAGAAATCCTCCCGGTAGCGGCGGGTGAAGTCCTTCAGGTCCTGCCCGGCGGCCTGGGCCCCGGCCACGGCCCGGTCATCCAGGTCGATGAGGCTCACCACCTGGCGCACCTTGAAGCCCCGGAAGCTCAGGGAGCGGGCCAGCAGATCCGCCAGCACCAGGCGGCGGGCCTGGGAGAGCGACAGATGGGAAGAGAGGGCCGGCCCGTCCACAAAGATGGCGGCCTCCCCCTCCCGCTGGGGGGTGAAGGGTTCCCGGCGGCGGCTCAAGGTGTTGTAAAAGTAGAGGGAGGGGGCCTCCTTTTCCAGGAACAGGGGGGTGGAGAGGTAGCGTTCGCCGCTGTCCGGGGCGATGGCCACAATAAAGCCCGCTTCCAGCTCCCGGGCCAGGCGGCGGGCCACCGCCACTGCGGCGCCGGAGCTCATGCCCAAAAACAGCCCCTCCTCCCGGGCCAGGCGGCGGGCGGTCTCAAAGGCCTCCTCGTCCTCCACGTTGACGATGGCGTCCGCCTGCCCTTTGACAAAGATGCCGGGGACGTAGGATTCCTTCAGGTTTTTCAGGCCCTGGATGGCATGCCCCAGGTAGGGCTCCACCCCGATCACCTGGATGGCAGGGTTGATCTCCTTGAGAAAGCGGCAAAGGCCCATGAGGGTGCCGCAAGTGCCCATGGTGGCCACCACGTGGGTGAGGCGGCCTTCCGTCTGCTCCCAGATCTCCCTGGCCGTCTCCCGGTGGGACAGGGGGTTGTGGGGGTTGTTGAACTGGTCCACCAGGAAGTATTTGTCCGGGTGTTCCCGGGCCAGCCGGTAGACCTCCTCGATGGCGCCGTCGGTGCCCAGATGCGCCGGGGTCAGCAGCAGCTCGGCCCCCAGGGCCTTGAGGATGCGCTTGCGCTCCAGGGAGGCGGCCTCGCTCATGGCGCACAGGAGCCGATAGCCCTTGACGGCGCACACCAAAGCCAACCCGATGCCGGTGTTGCCGCTGGTGGCCTCGATGACCGTCTTGTCGGGGGTAAGGAGCCCTTCCCGCTCCGCCGCCTCGATCATGGCCAGGGCCGGCCGGTCCTTCACCGAGCCCCCGGGGTTGAAATACTCCAGCTTCACCCAGATCTCCACCCGGGGGTTGGGATTGAGGCGGTTTAAGCGCACAATGGGCGTGGGCCCGATGAGCTCCAGGATATTGTCGGCTTTGAGTTTCATGCCCAGGATGTGCCGCTCAGCCGGCGGGGCGGCGGGGCCGCCGCAGGAGCCCTCAGTCTTCCTGAAATTCCCCCGCCAGGAAGCGGTTGATGAAATTCACCACCCGGACGATGAAGGCCCGCTGCTCGTCGGGGTTGCTCTTCAGGACCGTCATCAGCCGGTGGGTGAGGGCCAGAATCACCATGCCCGCCTCTTCGGTGGTGATGGCCTCCTCATTGAAGCGGGCCAGGATTTCATTCACCAGGGGCCGCAGGCGCTCGGCCATGGCCGCCGCGTCTTGTTCTTCCAGATCTTCCATCACGGGTGCCCCTGCCCTTTCCCGGGGCCGCGGCCCCGTGGTGCTCTAGAGTTTCTATACAGAACGACACAGGCGGTCGCCGCCCATGGTCCCCACATTTCCCTCTTTAAGGGGTTCAAGTTACCATATTTTCTCCAGATGTGCAAAGGGCGGGCACCGGTCCTGCCCAAGGGTTCAGTTTTGCGATAATCTGGTCGATAATTCTTCAAAAAGGCGTGAAGGAAGGTCCCCATGAAAGGTTTGGTCCTGAGCGGCGGCAAGGGCACCCGCCTGCGCCCCCTGACCTACACCGCGGCCAAGCAGCTGGTGCCGGTGGCCAACAAACCCATCCTCTTCTATGTCATCGAAAACCTGGCCCAGGCCGGGGTCCGGGAGATAGGGATCATCATCAGCCCGGAGACCGGCGAGCTGGTGCAGGAGGCGGTGGGCGACGGCTCCCGCTGGGGCGTGGAGGTCACGTATATTCTGCAAAGCGAGCCCGCGGGGCTGGCCCACGCCGTGAAGGTGGCCCGGCCCTTCCTGGGCGAGGCGCCCTTTGTCATGTACCTGGGGGACAACCTCATCCAGAGCAGCATCACCCCCTTCCTCACCGATTTTCAGCGGGAGGAGCTGGACGCCCTGGTGCTCCTTAAAGAAGTGGACAACCCCCAGCAGTTCGGCATCGCCGAGCTGAACGGCCAGGGACGGCTGCTGCGGTTGGTGGAGAAACCCAAAGACCCGCCCAGCAACCTGGCCCTGGTGGGGGTATATTTTTTCACACCGGCCATCCACCCGGTGATTGACACCTTGCGGCCTTCCTGGCGGGGAGAGCTGGAGATCACCGACGCCCTTCAGGCGCTTCTGGCCTCCGGGCGCAAAGTGGGCTGGCGCCGCCTGGAGGGCTGGTGGCTGGACACCGGCAAAAAGGACGATCTTTTGACCGCCAACACCCTGGTCCTGGACACCATGGGGCAGCGGGACCTAAAGGGGGAGGTGGACGAGGCCTCCCAGATTACCGGCCGGGTGAGCCTGGGGCCGGGGTCCCGGGTGGTGAACTCCATCATCCGGGGGCCGGCCGCCATCGGGGAGGGGTGCCTCATCGTGGACAGCTTCATCGGGCCGTTCACCAGCATCGGGGACGGCTCCCGGGTGGAGGCCAGCGTCATTGAGCACTGCGTCATTTTGGCCGGGGCCGTGATCTCCCGGGTGGACCGCCTGGAAGACAGCCTCCTGGGCCGCAATGCCCGGGTGGCCCGCCATAACAGCCGCCGCTCCCTGCAGCTCCTGTTGGGGGACGACGCGGTGGTGGAACTGTAAGCCGGGGCCGCCTCTGAGGGGAGGAAAGGGGCGAGGGATTTAGGGGGCCGGGGCGACCGGCGTTCTGTGGGGAGGGCCGGGGGAACCACGAGCCCCGTATCAGACTACCCCCCACCTTCCCAATGGGCAGCGGGAGAGGGGGCAAGGGCCAAAGCTTTCTGGCCCTCTCCCATGAGGTGCGAATACCCTCCCAGCGCTTTTCTCGCCACAGTGGGCAACGTTCACTCCTTTAAACAGTGATGTTCACTCTCCCGGACAGAAGAGAGGGGGGAACGCCGCGCTGATGGCATAGCACTGAGGGGAGGGGTTTGGGGGAGGGGGCAGGGGCCGTCGGCCCCTGGCCCCCCCACAATCTTCTCCTTCAGCCGGCGGCATGGGCCTTGCTTAGCTTCAGGGCATCTCTTAAGAACCGAGGTGCCCCATGACCATCCCCTCGACCCCTCAGGCCATTGACGCCGCCCTGGAGGAAGCCCGGGAGCTGATGACCGCGGGCCAGCCCCAGGCCGCCTTGTCGGCGGCGCTCCGGGCCCTGAATATGTCCCTGGCCAGCCTCCAGAGCTCCCTTCTGACCATGCGGGAGAAGCTGCAGCGGCTGAACGGCGAGATGGCCCGCCTCAAGGAGCTTTACCAGGCCCCGACGGTGGTAAGTGAGCCCCCGGGGAAGTACCGTCACTGAGCCCGGCCTGAAAAAGGCCGCTGACCGGCATGGGCTGGACGGCAAGCCCACTGTGAACCACACGGCCCGCGTCTCGGCGGACCATTGACCCTGCGCCCGGAAATGCTTATCAGAGAGGAAATCACCTCTATCGGAGGGCGCTATGGGTCAACTGATGGCGTGCGCCACCCTGGACGGCATTCTGGTGGCCACCGACAGCCGGGCGGAGAGCTTCCCCACCACCGGGGAGACGGAATTTGTCACTGTGGAGCGGCTCCTGCCCTTGGGAGACCGGGCCGTCATCGCCTCCGCCGGGGCGGTGGAGGCCGCCGAGCTGGCCCGGGAGTTCGCGACCTTCGCCAAAGACGAGGGCATCTCCGACATCGACGGCCTCATCCAGGCGGCGGTGCCCTTCTTCACCGGCAAGGTGGACGAGTTTTTCCGCCAGGCCTGCGAGAAACTCCCCTTGGACCCGGTCATCAACATGTATCTGCTGCTGGCGGGAAGGAGCGACCATCCGGAGAAGCCCCATCGCCTCTTCATCCTCTGGGACAGGGTCCAGCCTCCCAAAGTGGAATATACTGAAGGCACCCACATCTTTACCTTGCCCCGGCGCCTGAGCCTGGAGTATCAGCTCAATTCCCTGGTGGCGAAAGGCGCGCCGCTGGCCGAGGTGGTGAAGGTGTGCAAAGAGGCCATGGAGAAACTGGCCGCCCGGGACCAGTTCATCGGCCCTCCTTATCATTTCTGGACCATCACCGCCGCGGGGATCATGAAACTCTAAAACATGGTAAACCCCGGTAGCCGTGGGGGCGAGCTTCGGGCGCCGCGGTCCGAGCCCGCCCCGGCTTCCCCCCTTTTCCCTAGCCCTGACTCGCCCTCTCGGTTTGAAAGACCGAAGCAAACCTGATATTCTCAAAGGGCCGGGAAGGAAGGGTGATTTGTGTGCCCTTTCCCCGGCCCGGATTCATCACTCTTAGGCCCTCCCGCCCACGCCTTGCGGCTGGAGGACAGGGATACCCGGAGCAGACCACGTGGCCGATCTCGATCGCCTGCGCATTCCCCGGGACCGAAACGGCATGGCCCGCCCCACTCCCCGGTCCCGCGGGCGCCGTTATCTTATAGCCGGCCTGGTCCTCCTGGTCTTGGCCGCCGGGGGGCTGTACTTCCTGCGCACCGGCCTGGCGCCCGAGGTGAGCACCACTGTGGCCTCCCGCATCTACCCCTCCCAGGCCCTGACGTTGCTCAACGCCAGCGGTTATGTGGTGGCCCAGCGCAAGGCGGCGGTCTCCTCCAAGAGCACCGGCCGCCTGGCCTATCTGGCGGTGGAGGAAGGCAGCCGGGTGAAGAAGGGTCAGATCATGGCCAGCCTGGAGAATGAGGACCTGGTGGCCCAGCGGGATCAGGCCGCCAGCCAGATCCGGGAGGCAGAGGCGCAACTGGCCGCGGCCCAGGCGGAGCTGGCCGACGCCGCCAAGAATCATGAGCGCTACAAGACCCTGGTGGCCCAGGACCTGGTCTCCCGCCAGGAGTATGACGCCGCCCTGGCCCGCTATGACAAGGCCAAGGCCCAGGTGGCCAACGCCCAGGCCATGGTGAAAAGCTCCCGGGCCGCCTTGGCCAACGCCCAGGCCGCCTTGGAGTACAGCTACATCCGCAGCCCTTTTGACGGCGTGGTCCTTACCAAGAACGCCGATGTGGGGGAG
This sequence comes from Desulfobaccales bacterium, assembly GCA_037481655.1. Taxonomy (NCBI): domain Bacteria; kingdom Pseudomonadati; phylum Thermodesulfobacteriota; class Desulfobaccia; order Desulfobaccales; species Desulfobaccales bacterium. The sequence goes on from JBBFLF010000041.1 coordinate 6,376, forward strand.
GTGGTGGCCCCTTTCGGCGCCGCGGCCACGGCCCGGGCCTCGGTGGTCACTATGGCGGATTTCGACTCCCTGATGGTGGAGGCGGACGTCTCCGAGTCCAATCTGGACAAAGTGCGCCTGGGCCAGCCCTGTGAGATCGCCCTGGACGCCATCCCCGACCGCCGCTTTGCCGGGGAGGTGCACATGATCGTGCCCACCGCCGACCGGGCCAAGGCCACGGTGATGACCAAGGTGAAGTTCCTGGAGCGGGATGAGCGCATCCTGCCGGAGATGAGCGCCAAGGTGGCCTTCCTCTCCCGGCCTCTGGAGCCCGCGGAGGTCAAACCCCGGCTGATGATCCCCGCCGCGGCGGTCGTGACCCACAATGGCCAGAATTATGTCTTCCGCCTGGAGGACAGCCGGGTGCGGCGGCTGGCAGTGCGCCTGGGGGAGCGGGCCGGCGACCTGGTGGAGGTCAATGAGGGGCTGGAGGAGGGCTGGCGCCTGGTGCTGAAGCCCCCGGCAGGCCTCACAGACGGCAGCCGGGTGCGCCTGAAGGAATGATTCAGGGAGGACAGTGAAGAAACCGGCGAGGTGCTTTGCCTGCCCTTCCCTTCGCATCACCGGCAGCAGGGGCAGATGCCCTTTCCCCGCCCCTTTAGCTGACAGGAAGGCCCATGACCCCACCGTCCCCGGAAGCCACCTCCAGCCTGCCCCTGGTGCAGGTGGCCCATCTGTATAAATCCTACCGCCGGGGCAGCCAGGTCCTGCCGGTGCTGCAGGACATCTCCCTCACCATCCGGGAGGGGGAGTTTGTGGCCCTGATGGGCCCCTCGGGCTCCGGCAAGACCACCCTCCTCAACCTCATCGCCGGGCTGGACCGGCCCGATTCGGGTGAGCTGCTGGTGGCGGGGGTGGACCTCACCCTCTTAGGGGAGGCGGAGCTTGCGGCTTGGCGGGCCAATCACGTGGGCTTCATCTTCCAGTTCTACCAGCTCATCCCGGTGCTCACCGCCTTTGAGAACGTGGAGCTGCCCCTGCTCCTCACCCCCCTGAGCCGCCGGGAGCGCCGGGAACACGTGGAGCTGGTGCTGGAGCTGGTGGGCCTGAGCGACCGCAGTCACCACTACCCGGGGCAGCTCTCCGGCGGCCAGCAGCAGCGGGTGGCCATCGCTCGGGCCCTGGTCACCGACCCCACCCTCATCGCTGCGGACGAGCCCACCGGCGACCTGGACCGGGCCTCGGCCAACGAGGTGCTGGACCTCCTGTGCCGCCTCAACGGCGAATTCGGCAAAACCATCATCCTGGTGACCCACGACCCCGAGGCCGCCTCCCGGGCCCGCCGGCTCATCAAGCTCATCAAGGGCACCCTGATCACCGATGAGGCCCAGGAGAGCGGTGCCTGTCCTATGCCCTCTTCGCAGGCGGTGCCACCGCCCTGACAACTTCCATCGCCAAGTTGACGCCCAGGAGGTGTGATCGTGCGACTATACCGCGTGGCTGCCACGCTGCTTCTGACCCTAGCCCTGACCTCCCCGGCGGCGGCCGCTCCCCGGGTGCAGGTCCCCCAGACCACCCATGATTTCGGCGAGGTCTTTGAGGACAAGGAACTGACGCACACCTTTGTCCTCAAAAACACCGGCGATCAGGACCTGGTGATCCGGGACCTGGACTCCGACTGCGCCTGCACCACCACCGAATCGGACCGGCGCATCCCCCCCGGCGGGGAGGGGAAAATCCGGCTCACCATCGCCCCCTATTCGGTGCTGCGCCAGTTCAAGAAGCAGACCAAGGTGTTCCTCAACGACCCGGCCACCCCCACGGTCACCTTGAGCCTGGTGGGCTATGCCAAGCCCTTCATCGAAATCCAGCCCAGCCACGTGGTGCGCCTGCGGGGTAAGGCCGGGGAGGCAGTGGCGGCCCAGGTGCGCTTCATTTCCCACCTGCCCATCCCCTTTGAAATTACCGGCTTTACCACCGACATTCCCCAGCTCATCCAGGTGAACCTCAAGCCGGCGGAACCCGGCAAGGTGTGGGTGGTGGAGGTGAAAAACCAGAGCGCCTCTCCGGGCAATTACCAGGGCACCATCACCCTGAACACCAACGCCGCCCGGCGGCCCCGCCTGATCATGCGGGTCTTCGGCGAGCTCACGCCTTAGGGGTGGTGTGCTGGGAGAGGGGGCCAGGGGTCGCGGACCCCTGCCCCCTCTTCCAAGCCCTCTCCCCCCACCCCTTATAGGGGCCTGGGAGGGGAGCTGGAGGGGAGAGGCGGGAGCCACCGCTCCTCCAGCCCTCCCCTCAACACTAAAGGCAAGGCGCCTTCACCTTCTATCCCGCCATTTTCTCCTGCCGCCCAGCGCCACCCCTCATTCATCTGGCTGTGGGACATTCCAGGAGTGAGAGGCCAGAAATTCCCGCAAAGTCCCTCCCCCTGGCATGCCGGCCTCATGGGAGAGGGGACCAGGGGTCAAGGACCCCTGCCCCCTCTCCCAGACCCTCTCCCCCCACCCCTTATAGGGGGCTGGGAGGGGAGCTGGAGGGGAGGGTGGGGGAGCCGCCGCTCCCCCAGCCCTCCCCTCAACGGTTAGGCCCTTCCTTATCCCCTTAAAATCCGAGGAGCAGTTGGCGCAGAAAGATGTAGGGGGGCATGAGGAGGAGGCTCATGAGCCCCGTGTAGAAGAGCACCAGGATGAGGATAAATCCGAAGGGCTCCAGCTGCTCATAGAGGCGGGCCAGCCGGTAGGGCAATACGGCGGAGACGATGTGGGAGCCGTCCAGGGGCGGGATGGGCACCAGGTTGAAGAGGGCCAGGAAGAGATTGATGCTCACTCCGTAGTAGGCCAACTTCGCCAGGCCCAGGTTGCTCCCGCCCAGATGCAGCAGGCCGGCAAAGAGCACCGCCAGGGCCAGGTTGCTCACAGGGCCGGCGGCGCTCACCGCCAGCTCCCCGGCCCGGATATTGCGGAAATTCATGGGATTCACCGGCACCGGCTTGGCCCAGCCGAAGATCACCCCGGAGCCGCTGATAAGCAGCAGTCCGGGCACCAGGATGGTGCCGAAGAGGTCGATGTGCGGCAGCGGATTGAGGGTCAGGCGGCCGGCAAAGCGGGCGGTGGGGTCCCCGAAGCGCCAGGCCACATAGCCGTGGGCCACTTCGTGGATGATGACGGCAAAAAGCAGCATCACCACCCGAAGGGCCAGGTCGATGATCTGGGGGAGATGGATGGTCATGCGCCTCCCACCAACCCCTCACACCGAGGCCAACAGGGCCTCCCCGGCCTCCCGCAGGCGCTGCAGGCCCTGGGGGGTGGGGGATTCCAGGTAAAAACGCACCACCGGCTCGGTGCCGGAAGGCCGGAAGCACACCCAGCCGCCGTCTTCCAGGAGGTATTTGTGGCCGTCCAGGGTGACGTGGCCCACCACCTTGAGGCCGGCAAAGCTCTCCGGCGGCGTAGTGAGGCGGGTGAGCAGGCGCTCTTTCACCTCCGGGGTGAGGCGGTAGTTGAGGCGCTGGGTGAAGACCGGCCCCACCTTGGTGAAGAGGTCCTGGAGCAAGGCCGGCAGGTCCTTCCCCCGCCTTGCCACCATCTCCGCCACCAGCACGCAGGCCAGGATGCCATCCTTCTCCGGCAGGTGCCGGGCCATGGAGAAGCCCTCGCTCTCCTCCCCCACCATGATGGCCTGGCCGCTTACGATGTATTCCCCCAAGTATTTGAAGCCCACCTTGGTCTCAAAGACCGGCCGGCCGTGCCAGGCCGCCACCCGGTCGATGAGATGGGTGGTGGCCACCGAGCGGGCCACGCCCCCCTCCCAGCCCCGGGTCTCGATGAGGTAATCCAAAAGCAGCGCCAGGATCTGGTTGGCTTCGTGATACTGCCCCTCGGAGTCCATCACCCCGAAGCGGTCGGCATCGGCATCCACCGCCAGCCCCAGGTGGGCTCCGGAGGCCTTGACCAGCCGGGAAAGCTCGTTCAAAAACTCGCCGGAAGGCTCCGGCCGGTGCCCGCCGAAGAGGGGATCCCGAAAGCCGTGCAGGAGCTCCACCCGCACGCCGGCCTCCTTGAGGAAGGCGTCCAGATAGCCGTTGCCCGTGCCCCAAAGCACATCCACCGCCACCCGCAATTTCGCCCGGGCCAGGGCGGTGGTGTCCACCAGGGTGCGCAGATGGGCAAAATACTCCGGCTTGGGGTCCACCTCCTGAACCAGCCCCCGGGTCTTGGCCTCCTCCAAGGGCAGACGCTGGACATCCTCCTCCCGGATGCCGGCGATGAGCTTCTCAATGGCATCGGTCACCGCCGTGGGGGCCGGCCCGCCATGCTCCGGCGAAAACTTGATGCCGTTATACTCCGGCGGATTGTGGCTGGCCGTGACATTGATGCCGCCCGCGAGCTGACGGTGCACGATGGTGAAGCCCACCACCGGCGTTGGGATGTCCCGGGTGCTTAACAGCGCCGGGATGCCGTTGCCCGCCATCACCTCCGCCGCGGCGGCGGCAAAATCCTCCGAGCGGAAACGGGTGTCATAGCCGATGACCACCCCCTTGGCCGCCTGACCGCTCTCTTTCAAATAGGCGGCAATGCCCTGACAGACCCGACGGGCATTGGCAAAGGTGAAATCCTCCGCCAAAATGCCCCGCCACCCCGAGGTGCCAAACTTGATCTCCGTCATGGAAAATCCTCACGATATATGGGGGGAGGGCCAGGGACCTGAGGTCCCTGCCCTCCCCCC
>JBBFLF010000042.1 GCA_037481655.1 Desulfobaccales bacterium
TAAGGGCCGGTGGGCCCTTACCCCCTCCCCCGCGCCCCCTCCCCCAATCCCTTGTCGAGGAGGAAGGCGGAGAAGCCACTGCTCCTGCGGCCCTCCCTCCTGCGAAATCTATCATATCCCCGGCCGGTTGCAAAGTTGGCGGCCCTGCGGTAATCTGGGAGCATGCGGGAGGAAGAGCGCCTCGTCACCCCAAGGCGGCTGTCCGAGGACCAGGGCCTGGAGGTGGGCCTGCGCCCCCGGACCCTGGCCGAGTTCGTGGGCCAGGAGGAGGTGCGCCGCAACCTGGAGATCGCCATCGCCGCCGCCAAAGGCCGGGGCGAGGCCCTGGACCACGTCCTGGTGCACGGCCCCCCAGGGCTGGGCAAAACCACCCTGGCCGCCATCATCGCCCAGGAGCTGGGGGTGGGCTTCAAGGCCACCAGCGGCCCGGTGATCGAGCGGGCTGGTGATCTCGCGGCCCTCCTCACCAACCTCGCCCCCGGAGATGTGCTCTTCATCGACGAGGTGCATCGCCTCCCCACGGTGGTGGAGGAGGTCCTTTACCCCGCCATGGAGGACTTCCGCCTGGATCTCCTCATCGGCCAGGGCCCGGGCGCCCGCACCGTCAAGCTGGAGCTGCCCCGCTTCACCCTGGTGGGGGCCACCACCCGGGCGGGATTGCTCAGCCCGGCCCTGCGGGACCGCTTCGGCCTGTTCTTGCGGGTGGATTTTTACCGGCCCGAGGAGCTCTTTGCCATCACCCGGCGGGCCGCCCAGGTCCTGGGGGTGGAGCTGGAGGAGGGCGGCGCCTGGGAGATCGCCCGGCGCTCCCGGGGCACCCCCCGCATCGCCAACCGCCTGCTGCGCCGCGTCCGGGACTACGCCCAGGTGCACGGCGACGGCCGCCTCACCCGGGAGATGGCCGACGCCGCCCTCACCCTTCTCGAGATCGACCACCTGGGCCTGGACCGCATGGACCGCCAGATTTTGAGCACCATCCTGGAAAAGTATGGCGGCGGGCCCGTGGGCTTGGGCACCCTGGCCGCCGCCCTGTGCGAAGAAGAGGACACCCTGGAGGAGGTCTATGAACCCTTCCTCATCCAGTCGGGCTTCCTGCAGCGCACTCCCCGGGGCCGGGTGGTGACCGCCCGCACCCTGGAATATTTGCAGCGCCCCGGCCTCAAAAAAGGCCAGGCCACTTTATTTTAGTGGGAGAGGGGGCCAGGGATCACAGACCCCTGCCCCCTCTCCCACACCCTCTCCCCCAACCCCTTACAGGGGGGTGGGAGGGGGTCCGGGAGAAGTCGTGGGGAGCCACTGCTCCCCCGGCCCTCCCCTCAAAACCATGACTCATGCGCGGCTGTCGGCATTGCGGCTCCTCCGAGCGGCTCTTCTCCCGGCGCCTGGGGTTTTGCGCCCAGTGCATCCGCCGGCATTTTGATGAGGTCTGGCCGGAGATTGAGGCCTACCACCACGAAAGCCGCCGGGCCTTCCGCCTGCCCCTCACACCCCCCCGGGACCCGGCGGGCAAGGAATGCACCCTGTGCTTCCACGCCTGCCGCATCCCCGAAGGCGGCGTGGGCTACTGCGGCGCCCGGCGGGTGGAAAACGGCCGGCTTCGAGGCGGTGGCCCCGCCGGGGCCGGGGTGAGCTGGTACGAGGACCCGCTCCCCACCAACTGCGTGGCCGACTGGTTCTGCCCGGGCGGCACCGGTCGGGGCTATCCTGACTACGCCTTGATGGACGGCCCCGAGCGGGGCTACGTCAACCTGGCGGTCTTCTATCACGCCTGCAACTTCAACTGCCTCTACTGCCAGAACTGGACCTTCAAACGCCGCACCTTCTCCGGCGAACGCCCCAGCGCCCGGGAGCTGGCAAGGGCGGTCAGCTCCCGTACCGCCTGCATTTGCTACTTCGGCGGCGATCCCACCCCGCAGCTGCCCCACGCCCTCACCGCCGCCCGGCTGGCCAAGGAGCGGGCCGCCCGCCTGGGCCACCGGGTGCGCATCTGCTGGGAGACCAACGGCGCCATGCAGAGCCGCTGGCTGAAACCGCTGCTGGAGAGCTCCCTCCCCGAAGGGGGCATCATCAAGTTCGACCTCAAGGCCTTCAGCGAGGAGATGCACCGGGCCCTCACCGGTGTCAGCAATGAGCAGACCCTCAAAAATTTTGCCGAGCTGGCCCGCCATGTCGGCGACCGCCCCCAGGTGCCCCTTCTCACCGCCAGCACCCTCATGGTGCCGGGCTACATTGACCTGGAGGAGATCCACGGGCTGGCCCGCTTCATCGCCGCCTTGAACCCGGAAATCCCTTACAGCCTCCTCGCCTTCTACCCCCAGTTCTACCTGCCGGACCTCCCCACCACCCCCCGGGACTTCGCCTTCCGGGCCCGGGAAACGGCCCTGGCCGCCGGCCTGCGCCACGTCAACCTCGGCAACGTGCATCTGCTGAAATAAGAGGTGAGGGGAGGGCCGGGGGATCTGCAGATCCCCCGCCCTCCCCTCACACTCCCCTCCCCACCCCCATTAAGGGGTTGGGGGAGAGGGTTTGGGAGAGGGGGCAGGGGTCCGTGACCCCTGGCCCCCTCTCCCAATAGTCGGGGTGTTAAGGGGGCTCATTCCCCTCCGGGGCCAGGGTCAGTTCCAGGATGAGGGCGTCCTCGCCGGTGTCCTCATAGTAGCCGGGTCGGCGGCCCACGGGCACGAAGCCCAGGCTCTTATAAAGGTTCAGGGCCGGCCGGTTGGAGGGGCGCACCTCCAGCCAAGCGGTGTGGGCTCCCTGCTCCCGGGCCCGCTTAAGGCCGGTGGTGAGGAGGAGTCGGGCCACTCCCCGCCGCCGCCAGCGGGGGTGGACCGCCAGGTTGAGGATGTGCATCTCCTCGGCCGCCACCCAGTAGATCAGGTAGCCCACCACCTGGGAGGGGTCCGCTTTCGGAGTGGCCACCAGGGTGGTGCTCAAGGGGTTGAGAAGCTCCGAATAGAAGCTCCAGCGGGACCAGCGGGTAAGGAAGGAGAGGGTCTCGATTCGGTGGATGGCCTTCACATCCGCGAACCCGGCGGGGCGGATGTGGAACTCCCCGGTCATTTCTTGGCGAGGAGCTCGCTGGCCACGGTGATGCCGCTCTGGCCGGACTGTTTAAGGAGGCGGGCCACCTCGGCGAGGTCGGTTCGCTCCCGCAGGCTGGCCAACTTGAGGAGCATGGGCAGGTTGACCCCGGTGATCACCTCCACTTTGCCCTTTTGGAGGAAGGAGAGGCTGAGATTGGAGGGGGTGCCGCCCAGCATGTCGGTAAGGATGATGGTCCCTTCGCCGTTGAGCTGCTGCAAAGCCCGCTGGATCTGCTCCCTAAGGGCCTCAGGCGGGGCCCCGGGATCCAAAGAGACGGCGGTGACGTTTTCCTGTCGGCCTAAGATGAGGTCGCACACCGCCAAGAGCGCCTCGGCCAGGTCCTTGTGCGTGACGATGAGCACTCCAATCATGCCTGGGATTCCCCCTCTTCAGGTCAGCTCCCGATGGTGCAGGGTGAACTGGTATTGCCGCCCGGCCAGGTGGCGGCTTAAGGCCTGGGCAATGGCCACGGAGCGGTGGCGGCCGCCGGTGCAGCCGATGGCCAGGTTCAGGTGAGTTTTACCTTCCTTTTGATACAGTGGCAACAGAAAATCCAGAAAGACCGTGAGCCGGGCGAGGAACTCCCGGGTCACCTCCTGGCCCAGGACAAAGTCCTGGACTGCCGGCTCCAGGCCGGTGGCCTCCCGGAGCTCCTCCACGAAATAGGGGTTGGGCAGAAAGCGCACATCCACCACCAGGTCGGCGTCCGGCGGCACTCCCCGCTGGTAGGAAAAGGAGGACAGGTGCAGGACCATGCGCTCCCGGTCGCTCAACTGGGAATACTGGTTCATGATGAGCTGCCGGAGCTGGTGGGGGTTGAGGTGGGAGGTGTCGATGATGCGGTGCGCCAACGCCCGCAGGCCCGCCAGGGATTGCCGCTCCTGGCGGAGGGCGGCGCTGATGGTATCGCGATCCGCCAGGGGGTGTTGCCGCCGGGTCTGGCTGAAACGGCGGATGAGGACCGCCTCCTCGGCCTCCAGAAAGACCAGGTGCACCTGGTAACCCTGGCGCTCCAGGCGCTTGAAGACCCGAGGGTAGTTTTTGAGAAAGCCCTCGGTGCGCACATCCATGACCAGGGCCACCTTGCGGCCGTCCCCGCCGGGGGGCGCCACTTTCTGGAGGAGCGGCCCCAGGAGGCTCAAGGGCAGGTTGTCGATGCAGAAATAGCCGGCATCCTCCAGAGCGCGCAGGGCCGTGCTCTTGCCGGAGCCCGACAGCCCGGTGAGGATGAGGACCGGCACCGGCGGAGGGGCCAAGGGAGGGGAACCGGCATCTGTGGGCTCGGCGGCCCGCTTTGGGGTCATGGCAGTGGTTGAGGGGAGAGCCCGGTCCAAACCTGGGCGGCCTGGCTCCGGGAGCCCCGGGAACTCATAGCTCCCGGTCCTTCTCCAGCAGCAGTCGGTAGAGGTCCTCCCGGGTGCGGGCCTGCATCAGGCTCTCCCGGAAACTGGCGCTCATGAGCATGCGGGAGATTTTGGCCAATACCTGGAGGTGCAACCCGGCGGAATTGCTGGGGGCCAGCAGGAGAAAAAAGAGATGCGAGGGCTTGCCGTCCATGGCCTGGAAATCCACCCCGGCCCGGCTGCGGCCGAAGGCCAGCTTCAGGCCGCTGATCTCCGGCAGTTTGCCATGGGGGATGGCGATGTGGTCCCCGATACCGGTGCTGCCCAGGCGCTCCCGCTCCATGAGGACCTGGACCACGTCCTGCAAGGTCAGCCCCGGCAGGGAAGGCAGGAGGCAGGCGGCCAGCTCCTCCAGCACCTCCCGTTTGCCGGTGGCCTTCAGGTCGGGCAGGATGCAGTCTTTATCTATCAGGTCGATGATTTTCATGGAGGGGGGTTACTCCAACTGGGGCTCCAACAGCAGGAGGCTGCCATCCGGCCGGCGGGTGAGCACCGCCAGGGTGCCGGAAGTCACCTCGGTGAACACCAAGGCGTCTTCGCCCTTCTCGGTGAGTAGCTGGATGGCGTCTTGCAGATCCAACAGGGGCACCTCCACCGGGCGGCGGCGGACCTGAGGCCGGGACGTAAGCTCTTCGGCCACCGCGGCCGGCTGCACCCGGCTGCGGTCCCCCTTGTCCCGGGATTTCTCCCGGAGTTTGCGCAGCTGCTGGTCAATCTTGTCCATCACCAGGTCAATGGCCGCATACATGTCGGCGTTCTCTTCCCGTCCCTTGATGAGGCGGCCGTTGCTGTTGATGGTGACATCCGCCAGATGGCGGAATTTCTCCAGGCCCAAGACCACGTGGGCCTCCTGGGGGCCCTCCAGGTAGCGCCGGAATTTGCCCAGGCGCTCGGTGACGTAATTCTTCAAGGCCTCAGACGGCTCCAGATTGCGGAAAGTCACGGAAATCTGCATTAAGTCCTCCCAGCCTTCAGGAAGGGGACGTGACCCGGTTCTTGCCCCGAAGAGCGGGGCGCTTGCGTTTACTGGAGGGCAAGACCCCCAGCATGCCCCGGTATTTGGCCACGGTGCGGCGGGCGATGATCACGTCCTCTTTGCGCAACAGGTCGGCAATCTCCTGGTCGCTTAGGGGGTTTTCCGGATTTTCGGACTGCACCAGCTGGCGGATCTTCTCCTTGACGCTTTCGGAGGCGATCTGGTCCCCCACCCCCAGGTTGATGCCACTGTTGAAGAAGTATTTCATGTCCAGCACCCCCTGGGGGGTGTGCATGTACTTGCCGGTGGTCACCCGGCTGATGGTGGATTCGTGCATCTGCACGTCCTCGGCCACCTGCCTCAGGGTCAGGGGTTTCAGGTGGGAGAGGCCGTGATCCAGAAAGTCCCGCTGGAAGCGGACGATGCTCTCCGCCACCCGCTGCAGGGTCTTCTGGCGCTGGTGGATGCTGCGGATGAACCACAGGGCGTTGTCCAGGTGCTTCTGGATGTAGCTTTTGGCGCTGTCGGAGAGCTTCTCGGGATGGCGCAGGGACTCGAGGTAGAAGGAGCTCACCCGGAGCTTGGGAAGCCCGTCCTCATTCAAAACGCAGACATATTCATCCCCGACTTTATAGACATAGACATCGGGGGTGATGTAGGCCGGGTCCTCGGCGTCGAAGCGGCGGCCGGGCTTGGGATCCAGCTGGGCGATGATCTCCGCCGCCTGGGCCACCTCCTCCAGGCTCACTTTCAGGTCCCGGGCGATGGCCTGGTAATTGCGGTTCCCCAGATTGGTGAGATGGTTCTCGATGATGGCGGTGACCAGGGGAGGTTCCAGGTTCAGTTGGGCCAACTGCAGCAGCAGGCATTCCTTGAGGTCCCGGGCCGCCACTCCGGGGGGGTCAAAGCCCTGGACGACCTTTAAGACCTCCTCCACCCGCTGGGAGGCAACGCCGGCTTCCTGGGCGATCTCCTCCACCGTAGCCCGCAGATAACCATCGGCGTCCAGGTTGCCGATGATCAGGGTGCCCAGCATCTGGCCTTCCGGATTGAGACCGGCCAGGGAGAGTTGCCACATCAGGTGGGATTTGAGGGAGGTCTTCTGGGCGTTGAGGTTTTCGTAGGACGGCAGCTCCCGTTCCTCATACTCCTCGAGGCGCGGGGCGAATTCCTGGTCCTGGAGGTATTTTTCCCAGTCCCAGTCATCCAGGGGCGAGCTGGCCTCGTCGGCGGCCGGGGAGGCTTCGGGAGTGTCGGTCTCCGCCTCGGCGCTGCTCTGGGGCCGAGCCGCCTCCCAGGCCTCTTCCTCCGGGCTGGCCGGGGCACGCTCCTCAGTGAGCTGCTCCTCCAGCACGGGGTTGGTTTCCAGGGCCTGATGGATCTCCGCCAGAAGTTCCATGCGGTTGAGCTGCAACAGCCGGATGGCCTGCTGCAGCTTCTGGGTCATGATGAGCTGCTGGGTGAGTCGGAGGTTTTGGCGGATTTCCAGAGCCATAGTGTCTGCCTTGCCAGCGGCCGCAGCCGGTCCGGCTGCCGCCCAGCTTCATTATAACTTAAAGCCCTCCCCCAAGTAAAATCTTTTGGCCAGCTCGCTTTGCACCAAGTGTGCCGGGGTGCCCTCCTCCAGGATGACCCCTTCGTTGAGGATATAGGCCCGGTCGCAGATCTCCAGGGCCTCCCGGACATTGTGATCGGAGAGGAGCACCCCCAGGCCCTGCTCTTTGAGCTGCCGGATGATGTTCTGCAGGTCGCCCACCGCCAAAGGATCGATGCCGGCGAAGGGCTCATCCAGGATGATGAAGTGGGGGGAGGTGACCAGGGCCCGGGTGATTTCCACCCGGCGGCGTTCCCCGCCGGAGAGGGAGGCGGCCTTCTGGTGGGCCAGGTGGGTGAGCCGGAGCTCCCCCAGCAGGCGCCACAATCTCTCCTCCCGGAGCGCCGGATCCGGCTCCAGGGTCTCCAGGATGGCCAGGATATTTTCCGCTACCGTAAGTTTGCGGAAGACGGAGGATTCCTGGGGGAGATACTGCAGGCCCCGCCGAGCCCGCTGGTAAATGGGCAAAGACGAGATGTCCTCGCCGTCAAGGTAAATGGCGCCGGCGTCCGGGGTGATGAGGCCCAGCACCATGTAAAAGGTGGTGGTCTTGCCGGCACCGTTGGGCCCCAGCACCCCCACCACCTCCCCGCTTCTCACCGTGAGGGAGACCTGGTCCACCACCCGGCGGTGGCCGTAACTTTTGACCAGCTGGTCCAGGGTGAGCTCGTGCATACGTCCTACCGCGAGGCCGGCCGGGCTGACCGGGGAGGGCGTCCAGGCGCCGCCGGTAACAGATCCCCGGCACCCCCGCCCTGGGGATAGAGGAAGGCCTCCACCCGCTGGCTGGGGGAGCTCTCCACCCGCACCCGGTTTTCCCGGGTGTTGACGATGATGCGCTCGCCCTTTAGGGTGTTGTCCCCCTGCCAGACCTTGGGGTTGCCGGTGAGAATGATCTCCCCCCGGTCCTGGTAGTAGACGGCGGTCTCGCCGGTGGCCACCCGGTCCTCATAGACAAACCGCACCCGCCCCCGGGCCTCGATGCGATCGATCTTCTCGCCGCCCCCCAGCCCCCCCGGCAAGGGCGCCGGCTCGGGCTTGGAGGCCGTCGGCGCGGCAGGCGGCGGCTGAAAATACACATAGAGCTGGTCGCAATAGAGGACCGCCTCCCCTTTCTGGGCCTTCACCTGGCCGGAAAAGAGGATGAGGCGCTTCTCCTGGTCCGCCTCCAGGCTGGCGGCGGTGATGCGCAGGGGCAGATCGGTGTCCTGAGCCGGCGCCGGGCGGGCGCTCGGAGGAGCCTTGGGTTTTTGCGCCGCGGCCGGCCATACCCCCCCACCCAGCCAGGCGGCCAGCGCCACTGCCAGGGCCCATAGATATATTCGGATCACAGCCGCCTGTCCTCCATCCCCCGGACTTCGGTGAGCCGGTGCTCCTTCAGCACCAGGCGCCGGTTGGCCACGGAGATGCTCAGGTCCCGTCCCTGCACCTTCAGGCGCGGCGTGGTGACGGTCACCTCCTCAGGGGCCAGAAGGAGCCGCTGCTGAGGGAGATAGCGGACCAAGCCGGTGGTGACGGTGACCTCGCCGTCGCTCACCTCCACCTCCCCGGTGAGGGTCAGGGCCCGGGTCTGCGTGTCCACCCGGCCTTCCCGGCAGCTCACCCGGATGACCCGTCCCGCCTCGCCGAAAAACTCCAACCGGATTCCCGTGAGCTCAATCTCCTTGCGGTCCTGGAGGTAACGGGCGCTTTGGGCCTCCAAATTCCAGCGCTTCACCCCGTCCTGGATTTCGTTGAGGGACAGGCCCTCCATGACGTGGGTGGGCGCGGCCGCGGGCGGAGGCGGCGGCGCCGGCGCCCGGCGAATGAACAGGGCGTAGCCGCCCCACCCCAGGCCCACGATGACTGCCAGGAAGACAATGAGGCGGAAAGGCCTCCACCGCCGCCGCGGCGGGGGATATGGATTAGTGAGCATCATCAAATCCGTCCCTGTGATCGGGAAGAGCTTAGGCAATCTTCCCTGGCCCGTGAGAGAGGGCCAAGGGTCACAGAGCCCTGCCCTGCTCCCCTCCCCTCGCCCCTTAAGGGACGCTCTCCCCGGCCACTTTCTCCCACAGGCCCTGGGCCTTGAGGAGGAGGTCGCAGACCTCCCGCACCGCGCCCTGCCCGCCGGGGAGCCGGGTGACGAAGTGGGCCGCGGCCACCACCTCCGGCACCGCGTCGGCCACCGCCACCGCCAGCCCCACCTGGCGCAGATGGGCCAAATCCACCAGATCATCCCCCACCGCAGCCACCGCGGCCAGGGGCAGGTTCAGCTCCGAGCAGATGCCCCTGAGCACCGCCACCTTGTCCCGGAGGCCCTCATGGAAGCGGCGGATGCCCAGCTCCCGGGCCCGGTGGTAGGCGGCGTCGGAGCGGCGTCCGGAGAGGATGGCCACCTCCAGGCCGGCGGCCATGAGCATCTTCAGGCCGTGGCCATCCCGGACGTGGAAGGTCTTCAGAGCCTCGCCCTGAGGGCCGAAATAGAGGCGGCCGTCGGTGAGCACCCCGTCCACATCCAGGACCAAAAGCCGCACCGCCCGAGCCCGCTCCCAGACCTCCGGCGGATAGGAGGTCTCAACGTCCGGGGACATGGGTCTCGCCACCTCCTTGCTCTCCCCTGTGGCTGCGGCAGAAGCGGTGCAGGTCCCTCAGCTCCCGCCACAGGGCCGGCACCGCTGCCAATGGCAGGGAGTTGGGGCCGTCGCACAGGGCCCGCTCCGGGTTGGGGTGCACCTCCATGAAGAGGCCGTCCACCCCCGCGGCCACCCCGGCCCGGGCCAGCAAAGGCACAAACTCCCGCTGGCCGCCGGAGCAGCTCCCCTGCCCTCCCGGAAGCTGCACCGCGTGGGTGACGTCCAGGACCACCGGCCAGCCCAGGGCCCGCATGATGGCCAGCCCCCGGAAGTCCACCACCAGGTTGTTGTAGCCGAAGGAGCTGCCCCGCTCGGTGAGGAGCAGACCGGTGGCCCCGGCGGCGGTGGCCTTCTCCACCACCGGCCCCATGTCCCAGGGCGCCAGGAACTGCCCCTTCTTGAGATTCAGGGGCCGGCCGCTTCGGGCCGCGGCCACAATGAGATCCGTCTGACGGCACAGGAAGGCCGGGATCTGGAGGACATCCAGAACGTCGGCGGCCGGCGCCACCTCGCTCACTTGGTGCACATCGGAGAGGACCGGGAGGCCCGTCTCCTCCCGCACCCGGGCCAGAATCTCCAGCCCTGCCTTCAGCCCCGGCCCCCGAAAGGAGCTGAGGGAGGTGCGGTTGGCCTTGTCATAGGAGGCCTTGAAGATGAGGGGCACCCCCAGCTCCCCGGCCGCTTCCTTCAGGGCGTGGGCCACCTCCAGGGTCAGGGCGGCGGATTCGATGACGCAGGGGCCGGCAATCAAGGCCAGCTGGCCGTCGCCCAGGGTCAGGTTTCCGATGCGCACCGGCTGAAACATGCCTTTTGATTGGGAAATCGAGGCAAGGGCCTCGATTCTCTCATGCCTAAGGGGTTGGGGGAGAGGGACCGGGAGAGGGGGCAGGGGGCCACCGCTCCCTGGCCCCCTCTCCCGGAAGCCTTGTGCCAGTCTCATCTGGGGGAGGGGGCAAAG
>JBBFLF010000043.1 GCA_037481655.1 Desulfobaccales bacterium
AGGTGCCAGGGGTCGCAGACCCCTGCCCCTTCCCCCAAACCCCCATCCCCCACCCCATACATAAGGTGGGGAGGAGAACCCGAAAGGGGCCATTTCTCTTATGTCCCTCCCTCGGTATCCCCGAAGGAGTCCGGATGGGTGACGGCCGGCGCAGCTTCAGGTCCTACAAGCCCGCAGTGGCGCTGGGGCTGGGGATTTTCGTCTGCCTGGCGGTAGGGGTCGTGGCCTCCTTTGGAGTGCTGGAGCCTTACCGCCTCAAGACCCTGGACCAGTTTTTCCGGCTCCTGCCCCTTGAGCCGCCTCATCCCGAGGTGATGCTCATCACCATCGACCAGCCGGATATTGAGCATTTGGCCGCTCGGGGCGTTACCTGGCCCTGGCCCCGGGAGTTTTATGCCTCCATCCTGGACTTCTGCCGGCGGGGCGGAGCCCGGGCGGTCATCTTTGATATCCTCTTTACCGAGGAATCCCGCTACGGTCCCGAGGATGACCGGAAATTCGCCCGGGCCCTGGCTGAGATGCCCGCCTTTCTCGCCTGCTTCCTCACCCGGGAGGACAAGCCCCTCCATCCCCTCACCCCGGAGGTGCTGGGCAAAGGGGCGCTCCGGCTCTCCGGGCCAGGGCCGCCGGGGCCGGAATACCGGGCAGTCATTCCCCCCTTGGGGCCGCTGCTCCAGGCCGCCACCGGGGTGGGGAACGTGGAATGCGGCCCCGATCCGGACGGCATCTACCGGCGGCTGCCCCTGGCAGGCCGCTTTCAGGGGCACTCTCTGCCGCTCCTGGCATTTGCCGCTTACAGCCGTCTGGGGAATCCCGGTGAGTGGCGCTATGAGTCCGGGGAGCTGGTGCGGGGGGAGCTGCGATTGCCTTTGGATGATCAGGGCCGGTTCCTCCTGAAATTCCGGGGGCCGGCCCGCACTTTCCCTCGCCTGAGCGCCGCAGATCTGATCACCTCGGAGATGAACCTGCGCCAGGGCCAGGCGCCGTTAAAGCCGCCGGAGGCGCTGGCCGGCAAGTGGGTCCTGGTGGGGCTCACCGCCCCGGGGCTGTTGGACCTCAAGGCCAGCCCGGTGAGCGCGGTCTATCCCGGGGTGGAGCTGCACGCCACCCTGCTGGACAATCTCTTGCGCGGCGATTTCCTGCGGCCGCTCCCCTTGTGGCTCCTGGGGGTATGGAGCTTCCTCATGGCGCTTTGCGGGGCTGCGGCGGTGCTCTTTTCCCTCAGGCTGTGGCTCACCGGGCTGGCGGCCTTGGGCGTGGCGGCGGCGGTGCTGGGCGTCAGCGTTCTGGGGTTCCGGGCCGACTGGTGGATCGATCCGGTGCTCCCGGGGCTGGCGGCGGGGCTGGCCTTTGCCGCCGCCGCGGCCTACAGCTACGTCACCGAAGGCCGCCAGAAGCTGGCCATCCGCCGCATGTTCTCCCACTATCTCTCCGAGGCGGTCATCCGCCACCTCCTGGAGCACCCGGAGCGCCTGAAGCTGGGCGGCGAACGGCGGCGGGTGACCCTGTTTTTCTCCGATCTCGCCGGGTTCACCTCCCTCTCGGAGAAGCTCGCCCCGGAGGACGTGGTGGCCCTCCTCAATGATTACCTTTCCCGCATGACCGACATCATCCTGGCGGAGGAGGGGGTGGTGGACAAGTTTGAGGGGGACGCCATCATGGCCATGTGGGGGGCGCCCCTGGAGCAGCCGGACCAGGCGGTGCGGGCCTGCCGGGCGGCCCTGCGGCAGGTGGCGGCGCTCCACGAAGTCAACGCCGGCCTGGCCGCCAGGGGGCTCCCGCCCTTGCGGATGCGCATCGGCATCCACACCGGGGAGGCGGTGGTGGGTAATCTGGGCTCCCACCGACGGTTTGATTACACCGCGGTGGGGGACGCAGTGAACCTGGCCTCCCGGCTGGAGGGCCTCAACAAATATTACGGCACCGCCATCCTGGTGAGCGAGGACACCGCCGCGGCCTTAGACGGCGCCCTGGAGATCATGGAGGTGGACCAGGTGGCGGTGAAAGGGCGGGAGACGCCGGTCCGGGTCTTCCAGGTGCTGGCGCCGGCGGGGGAATTGTCGCCCGAGGCCCTGGCCGCCCGGGAGGCCTATGTGCAAGGCTTGGCCGCCTACCGGGAGCGGCGGTTTGATGAAGCCATGGAGTACTTTGCCCGCTCCCAGGAGCTGTTGCCCGAGGGCAACCCGGCCGGGGCGCTGGTGGAGCGCTGCCGCCGCCTCCTGGCTGAGCCGCCGCCGGAGTGGGACGGTGTTTTCCGGCCCGAAGGGAAGTAAGCATAACCTTTGAAAAACCTTGCTTTATCCCCACCTTTTTGGCAGGCTGGGCAAAAAGCAACTTTTCCCCGGGTGCCCTGGGGGAGGGCCTCACAGCGGGCGACCTGGGCACGCCGCGGCCTCAGGTGCGATGGCCGGGCGGGCACCGTCCGTCCGGACAGGAGGCCGGTGCGGCAAAAGGAGGTGGGCATGAACCGACGCAGGCGAGGACGACTGAGCAGAGTGGGAGCAGCGCTGCTCCTGGGGGCGATGTCTTTTCTGATCTTCCCGGCGGGGGGCTGGTCGCAAAATCTCACCGTGTCTCTGAGCAACCAACAGCTTTACTCCCAGCCCAGTTTCACCAGCCCGCCGGTCATGCCGGTGCCCCAGGGGGCCCAGGTGAGCCTGGTTTCCCGGCAGGGGGACTGGATGCAGGTGGACTATCAGGGCAAGCGGGGCTGGCTGCACAAAGCAGCGGTGGCCGGGGGCGGGTCGCCGGCGAGCGGCCTGCCGGCTCTCCTGGGCGGCGGCCCGGTGCGCCAGACCACCCACGACGAGGTGGCCCTGGCGGGCAAGGGCTTCACCCCCGAGGTGGAGGCCGGTTTCCGGCAGAAAAACCCGGGTCTCAATTACGCCCAGGTGGATGAGGTGGAGCGCCTCCAGGTGGATCCCGCCAAGCTGCAAGCCTTTTTGCAGGAAGGAGGGCTCAACTGATGCGGCGGTTCATCCCTGTCCTGACCCTGGCCGTGGGCCTGCCCCTGATGGTGGGCTTCAACATTCCCTCCCTGCCTCTGCCCAGCCCGCCTCTGCCCTCCCAGGCCCAGAAGGCGGCGGAGGTGGTGACCAAGACCGGCACCAAGGCGGTGCAGGCTTCCAGATCTCTGAGCGACGCCGAGGAGTATTACCTGGGGCGGGCGGTGGCGGCCCGGCTCTTGGCCCGCTACCCCCTCTACCGGAACCCGGAGGCCACCTTGTATGTCAACCAGGTGGGGCTGGCGGTGGCCCGGAAATCCTCCCGGCCCACCACTTACCGAGGCTACCACTTCGCCATCCTGGACAGCCAGGAGCCCAATGCCTTTGCCTGCCCCGGGGGCCTCATCCTGGTGACCCGGGGGCTCATCCGCATGTGCGCCACGGAGGATGAGCTGGCCGCGGTGCTGGCCCACGAGGTGGCCCATGTGGCCCGCAAGGACGGCGTCAACTCCATCAGCCAGGCCCGCTGGAGCGAAGTGCTGACCACTGCCGGGGCCGAGGCGGCCCGGCAATACGGCGGCGGCGTGGCCGGGGCGGTGCTCAACCTCTTTGAGGGCGCGGTGGAGGATGTCTTCCGCACCTTGGTGGTCACCGGCTACAGCCGCCAGGCCGAGGAGGCGGCGGATAAGGAGGCGGTGTCCATGCTGAGCCGCGCCGGCTATCAGCCCCAAGCCTTGGCGGCGGTGCTGGGGAAGATCTCCGGCACCAGCGGCGGCATGTTCCGCACCCACCCCCCCAGCAGCGAGCGGTTGGCCCGGGTCAAGACCCTCGCCCGGGAAAGCTCCCCGGGCCCCAAGGACAAGGTGCGGGCGGAGCGGTTCCAGCGGGTGAAATTTTAGAGGAAAAATTTCCGCCCCACAGGTTATAGAGCGCCAAACCCCTTGCATCAAGCCGAGGGCGGTCACATTTTTTAAGTAAATTACGCCTGAGGCACCAGTTTCCTGAGGGGAGGGCGACGGATTCGGCCTTTTCCCCCTCCCCTCACACTCCCTGCCCAGCCCCTCTGGCGGGGCTGGGGGTAGGGGTGAGGGTCACGACTCCTGTCTTTATGCAAAGCTGATTGGCCCCGGTCACAACTAGTTGCGGAAAGGAGGCGGGTTATGGTGGAGACGACCGCAGGCCGCGATCTATACGGCCCTATTTTCTGTCATCTGGAAGGAATGGTGGCCGCCGCCCGGAATGCCTTCAACCGGCACAGTCGCCCGGACCTGGAATCCCTCAAGGTCCTGGCGGAAAAAGCCGGCGGGGAGATCAACCGCGCTCTCCAGAGCCTGGCCGCCGCCGGCCCCGGCACATCCCCGGAAGAACGGACCCGCATTGTCCAATGCCAGAGCATCCTGGCCCATGTGCAGATCATCGCCGACAACCTGGCGGGCCTGGCCGGGCCCTTGCAGAAGAAAATTGCTGAGGGCATCCTGTTTTCCGACAAGGGGGTGGCCCAGACCAACCAGATCTTCGACCGCCTGGCGGGGATCCTGCGCTCTCTGCTGGATACCCTCAAAACCGGCAACGAAGTGCTGAAGCGTTACGTGGTGGAAGAAAGCCACCAGCTTTCCCAACACTGCAACGATTTCGCCACCGAGCATGAGGCAAGGCTGGTGGAGGGTCTGTGCCTGCCCCAGGCGGCGCCCATCTTCCTGGCCATCCTGGACCGGGCCCGCACCATTGCCCGGCATGCCCTGGATATCGCCCAGATGCGGCCGCCCAAAGCCTAAGGGTGCTCAGTCGACCGGTGTGGTGACGGAGGGCCGGCTAAAGCCGGCCTTTCCGCGTGGAATAGGCGCCTCACTGGGAGCCGACAGTTATCACAGGGCAAATTTCAGGAGATAGTCCCGCAGGTCAAATTTGCGGGCCAGACTCTGCCGGCTCATGTAGCGGATTTTGCCGAAGATGGGCCGCTCGGCAAAGGCCCGGTCGTGGACCCCGCCGATGCTCCAGGCAATGCCCACATAGCCGTTGGGGTCCCGGCCGTCCAGCTCGTAACGGTCGTTCAGATAGATGGCGGACATAAGCGCCGTTTCCGGGTCCGGGCTCCATTCCAGGATCTTCTTGGCCCAATACATGCGCAGGTAGCCGTGCATCTTGCCGGTGAGCACCATCTCCCGCTGGGCGGCGTTCCACAGCTCATCGTGAGTGCGGGCCGCCTCCAGCTCCTCCAGGGAATAGAGATACTCTCTGGGATCGGCGCGGTGCTCGTCCAGAGTCTTTCTGGCCCACTCCGGGAAGCCGGCCACCTGGTCATACTGCGGCTGGTAGTAACAGAAATTGTCCGACAGTTCCCGGCGGACGATGAGCTCTTCCAGAAAGGCCTCCTTGGCTTCCGGCGGCACCTCGGCCTGGAAGACCTCCCAGGCGGCCCGCTGGGGGGCTAACTGGCCGAAGTGCAGATACGGCGACAGGCCGGATTGCCCGTTTCGGGCGGGGTCATTGCGGTCCTGGGGATAGCGGCTCAGCCGCCGGGCAATGAATTCCGCCAAGGTCTGCCGGGCCGCCGCCTCCCCGGGGAGGGGCCGGGGGACTTCCTCCACGGTGCGGTCCACGGGCAGGCCGGCCAGCACCTCCTCCACCGGCGGCCAAGCCGGGACCTCCCCGATGCGGTGGGGGTGGGGCTGGAATTCCGGGAAGTCGGTAAGAAATTCCGGCAGGAGCCGGCGCACCTTGGGCCGGAAGGAGTAGGCGGCCCACTCCTGTTTGTCGGAGGCCAGCCAGCAGGGGATGAGGTTGTGGGCATCCACCTCCAGGACCGGCAGGTCCAACCGGGCCAGCACCCCGGCCTTCCACTCCCGCTTGATTCGCAGAGGATCAAAGTCGCTGACCAGGACCCGGGCCCGTAACTTGGCAACGAGGCGAGGGATTTCCTCCTCCGGGCGGCCTTGAAGCAAGAGCAGGGGGATATGATGCTGGGCCAGGGTGTGGGTGGTCTCGGCGAGCCCCCGGAGCATGAAGGCGTATTGCCGCAGGGTGGCCCCCAAAAACGCCGGCACCAGGCAGAAGACCGCCACCAGCGGGCGGGTGGCCTCCAGGGCCAGGTCCTGGGCGTGGAGCAGGGCCCAGTTGTCCCGGGCCCGCTGCTCCCGGCTGAGCCAATAGACCACGGGCCCCGGGCCTGCGGGGCCGTCCTTGAGCCGCCGGACCCGGCGGGGGTGGACACGGACCGACATGAAAGACTCCTGCAAGGATTATTTGCACATAATTTTTTATAGCCAAAGCACGGCAGCCGAATTATCTGTATAATAAAAGCTACTGAGGCACCGGACGGCACCGCTCCCCGGAAACCTGCGCCAGGGACTTGCCCACAGCCGTGCTTCCCGGCACGGAAGCTGCCCGAGGGGGGGTGGATGAAGGCCCGCCCTCCTTTTTCCGCTCAGGGAGTGGGATAAGAAGGGCTTTCGGGCAATTGCCTGCCGGGTGGCAAGGTTCTGGAAACTATCTTATCAGAGAAGGCCTTGGCGATGACAGGAAATCCCCTCCCGCAGGCCAGCGGTTCCCGGGTGCGCCAGCGCCTGGAGATCTCCGGGCTGGTGCAGGGGGTGGGCTTCCGGCCCTTCGTCTACCGGCTGGCCCGGGAAGGTGGGCTGACGGGCTGGGTGCGCAACACCTCCCGGGGGGTGGAGCTGGAGGTGGAGGGGGCGCCCACGGCAGTGGAGGGCTTTGTGGCCCGGCTGCTGGCCGAGACGCCTCCCCTGGCCCGCCTGGAGGCCATCCGCCGGTCAGGGGTGCCCCTGGAGTGGGACCACGCCTTTGTCATCCGGGAGAGCGCCGAGGGGGAGGGCACCGAACCGGTGATCCCGCCCGATGTGGGCCTGTGTGCCGACTGCGCCCGGGAGATCCGGGACCCGGCCGACCGGCGCTTTCGCTATCCCTTCACCAACTGCACCAACTGCGGCCCCCGCTTCACCCTCATCCGCCAGGTGCCTTATGACCGGAAAGAGACCACCATGGCGGTCTTCGCCATGTGTCCGGACTGCCGCCGGGAATACGAGGACCCGGGGGACCGGCGCTTCCATGCCGAGCCCGTCGCCTGCCCGGCCTGCGGCCCCCGGGCCTGGGTGGAGATGGAGGGGCGGGAACTGCCTGGGGAGGCGGTGCGGGTGGCGGCAGAGCTTCTCCAGGCTGGGCGGATTGTGGCCGTCAAGGGGCTGGGGGGCTTTCATTTGGCCTGTGATGCCCGAAACCCTGAGGCGGTGCGGCGCCTGAGGGCGCGCAAAGGCCGCCGGGACAAGCCCTTTGCGGTCATGGTGCGGGACCTGGCGGAGGCCCGGCGGCTGGCCCATCTGGAGGAGGAGGCCGTGGCGCTGCTCCTCTCCCCCGCCCGCCCCATTGTGCTGGCCCCGGCCCGGGAAGACGCCAGTCTGGCCCCGGAGGTGGCCCCGGGCCACCGCCTGGTGGGCCTGCTCCTCCCCTATACCCCCCTGCACCTGTTGCTGCTGGAGGCGGCGCCTCCGGCCCTAGTGATGACCAGCGGCAATCTGAGCGAGGAGCCCCTGGTCGCCGATAATGAGGCGGCCCGGGTGAAGCTGGCCGCCTTGGCCGATGCCTTTCTTTTCCATGACCGGGACATCGAGGTGCCCTGCGACGACTCGGTGGTGCGGGTCATCCCGGGCGGGCTCATCCCCATCCGCCGGGCCCGGGGCTATGTGCCCCAGCCGGTGGCTCTGCCGGTGGCGGCGGACCAGGATATATTGGGGGTGGGCGCCGAACAGAAGAGCACCTTCTCCTTGGCCTGGGGGGACAAGGCCATCTTAAGTCAGCATCTCGGCGACCTGGACAGTCTGGAGACCTATGACTACTTTTGCCGGGCGGTGCGACACCTGGCGGCCCTGACCCGCCGCTGGCCGCAGGTGGTGGCCCACGACCTGCACCCGGATTACTTAAGCAGCCGCTATGCCCGGGAGCAGGCCGGGGTGCGCCTCATCGGGGTGCAGCACCACCACGCCCATATCGCCGCCTGCCTGGCGGAACACGGCCTCACCGGCCCGGCCCTGGGTCTGGCCCTGGACGGCACCGGCTTCGGGACGGACGGCACCGTCTGGGGCGGGGAGCTCCTGGTGGCCGACCTGGCCTCCTTCACCCGCTTGGGTCACCTGGCCCAGGTGCGCCTGCCCGGGGGGGAGGCGGCCATCCGCCGGCCGGCCCGCATGGCTGCGGCCTACTTGTTTGCCGCCTTCGGGGAGCGCTGGGAGGAGATGCTGGCGCACCTAGGGTTATCCTTTGAACCCCTGGAGCGCCGCCTTCTTCAGCGGCAATTAGCCACCGGGTGGCAGTCGCCCCTCACCTCCAGCGCCGGGCGGCTGTTCGACGCGGTGGCCGCGGCCTTGGGGATCAGCCGGGTGCGCACCTATGAAGGCCAGCCCGCCATCGCCCTGGAGATGGCCGCGACGGCAGGGGAGGAGCCCGTCTATCCCTTCCCGGTGGAGGCAAGTGGGGAAAAACTGCTGCTGGACGGCCCGGCCCTGTTCCGGGCGGCGGTAACGGATTTCCTCACCGGCACCCCGGCGGCCCGGGTGGCTGGCCGCTTTCTCAGCTCTTTTGGCGCCGGGCTGGCCCAGGCTGTCCTTCACGCCCGGGAAAAGACCGGCCTCCATCAGGTGGCCCTCTCCGGGGGCGTGTTCCAGAACGCCCTCCTGTTGCAAGACCTGACCGCGCGCCTGGGGGGCGCCGGCTTTGAGGTGCTCACCCACCATCAGACCCCGCCCAACGACGGCTGCATCGCCCTGGGGCAGGTAGCGGTGGCCGCGGCGCGGCTCAAAGGGGCATGAATTCGATCCGGGACCGGGCCCTGAGACTGGGGCTGAGGGCACGCCCGGGAGAAAAGGAAACTCAGAAAATTATGTGTCTGGCGATTCCCATGCAGATCGTGGAAATTGACGGGCCGGTGGCGGTGGCGGAGGTGGACGGCGTGCGCCGTCAGGCCCGGCTGGACCTCCTCCCCGAGGCCAAGGTGGGGGACTTCATCCTGGTGCACGCCGGCTTGGCCATCGCCACGGTGGACGCCGAGGCCGCCCGGGAAACCCTGGACCTCTTGAGGCAGTTGGCCGATGTCACGCCGTGAGGACTTCCGGGACCGGGCTTTGGTCCAGGAGCTGGCCCGGCGCCTCCAAGGGTTGGCCGTCGGGCCGGTGACCCTCATGGAGGTCTGCGGCACCCACACCATGGCGGTGGCCAGATTTGGGCTCAAGGCGCTTTTGCCCCCGGGGGTGCGGCTGGTCTCCGGGCCCGGCTGCCCGGTGTGCGTCACCGACCAAGGGGACATTGACGCCTTTCTGGCCCTGGGGCACCTGCCCGAGGTCATTCTGGCCACCTTCGGGGACATGGTGCGGGTGCCGGGAAGCACCACCTCCCTGGAAGAGGAGCGGGCCCGGGGCGCGGCGGTGCAGGTGGTGTACTCGCCCCTGGATGCGGTGGAGCTGGCCAAGAGGCGCCCGGAGCGGCAGGTGGTCTTTTTCGCCGTGGGCTTTGAGACCACCATGCCCGCCACCGCCCTGGCTTTGAAGAGCGCCGCGGGGGAGCAAGTGGACAATTTCTCGGTCTTCTGCGTCCACAAGACCATGCCCCAGGCCCTGCGGGCGCTTCTGACCTGTGGCGAGGTCCGGGTCGGCGGGCTGCTCCTCCCTGGCCATGTCTCCACCATCACCGGCACCGCCGCCTTTGACTTCCTGCCTCGGGAGTTTGGCCTGCCCTGCGCGGTCACCGGCTTTGAGCCGGTGGACATCCTCTTGGGCGTGGAGGCGCTGCTGCGGCAGCTCAAAGAAGGCCGGGCGGAGGTGGCCAACGCCTATCCCCGGGCGGTGGGCCGGGAGCCCAACCCCCGGGCCGTGGCGTTGCTTCAGGAGGTCTTCGCCCCGGCTGAGGCCACCTGGCGCGGGCTGGGCCGGATTCCCGCAAGCGGCGTCACCCTGACCCCGGCCTATGCGGCTTTTGACGCCCGGCGGCGCTTTGCGGAGACCCTGGCCGCGGTGCCGCCCCCCCGACCCCGGGCCTGCCGCTGCGGCGAAGTGCTCCGGGGCGTCCTGACCCCCCCGGAATGTCCGCTGTTCGCCGCCGCCTGCACTCCCTCCCAGCCCCAAGGCCCTTGCATGGTCTCCGGGGAGGGGGCCTGCGCCGCAGCCTTCAAATACGGCTCCTGAAAATAA
This sequence comes from Desulfobaccales bacterium, assembly GCA_037481655.1. NCBI lineage: Bacteria > Pseudomonadati > Thermodesulfobacteriota > Desulfobaccia > Desulfobaccales > Desulfobaccales bacterium. The sequence continues at coordinate 10,139 of JBBFLF010000043.1, forward strand.
AAAAAACCCTCCCACCGCGGTGGAAGGGGGCTTTCCTCTGGCATCTTCGTCGTGGGGGAGGGGGCTAAGGGGCGGTGGCCCCTTACCCCCTCCCCCA
>JBBFLF010000044.1 GCA_037481655.1 Desulfobaccales bacterium
TAAGGGATTGGGGGTGGGGGCTTGGGGGAGGGGGTAAGGGGCCACCGCCCCTTAGCCCCCTCCCCCCACCATCAGAGGCCGACCATGAAACACACGGACAGTTGGCGGGGGACCACGGTGCTCATGGTGCGCCGGGAGGGAAAGGTGGCGGTGGCCGGAGACGGCCAGGTAAGTCTGGGCGACATGGTGATGAAGCACCGGGCCAAGAAGGTCCGGCGCCTCTATCACGGCAAGGTCATCGTGGGCTTTGCCGGCGCCGCCGCGGACGCCCTCACCCTCTTTGAGCGCCTGGAGGCCAAGCTGGAGGCCCACCAGGGGAACCTCACCCGGGCGGTGGTGGAGCTGGCCAAGGACTGGCGCACGGACAAGATTCTCAGACGCCTGGAAGCCCTGCTCCTGGCGGTGGACGCCCAGGGCACCTTCCTGGTCACCGGCACCGGCGACGTCATCGAGCCGGATGAGGGCGTCATGGCTATCGGCTCCGGCGCGCCCTACGCCCTGGCCGCGGCCAAGGCCCTCCTGGCCCACACGCAACTGGGCCCGGCGGAGATCTGCCGGGAAGCCATGGAAATTGCCGGCTCGCTGTGTGTCTATACAAATAAAGAAATGGTAATAGAGGAGTTATAAAATTCAGGGCAGTGATGAAGCCATACTGAATATACCAATATAGAAATATAGCTTTCTAAATCAAAAATGAATGAATTCTGGCAATATGGCTTGATTTTTATCTTAGCTGCCACTCCCTGGATCGAAGTGTTGCTGGCGGTGCCGGCCGGGCTGGCCCTGGGACTGCAACCGGCCCTGGTGGCGGTGATTGTCTTTGTGGGCAATGCCGCCCCGGTATTTCTGCTAGTCTATGGCTATCAGTACTGGCAGACATGGAGATCCGCCGGCCAAGAAAATAATTCTGGAGAGCCTGACAAACGCTGGCAGCGGGCTCAGACCGTCATGAACAGATACGGCCTTCCGGGTCTGGCGTTTTTGGGGCCACTCCTCACCGGCATCCATCTGGCCACCTTGATCGCCCTGCTGATGAAGCCCAGCAAAACTAAGGTGCTGTTATGGATGAACGCCAGTCTGCTGGCCTGGACCATTGGCCTGACTCTGGCTTCTTTCTATGGTTTTAAAGGACTTGGATTGATGATGGGATGAAGTTTTGCTGCTCATATTAATTAGCTACATTTTTGAGTTATTTAATAATGGCTGAATTTATGGAAAAGAAAAAGCTGCTCTCCGTCGCCAAGGACCACCTCACCCCCCGGGAGATCGTGGCGGAGCTGGACAAATACATCGTCGGCCAGGAAGAGGCCAAAAAATCCGTGGCCATTGCACTCCGGAACCGCTGGCGCCGCCAGCAGATCCCCGAACACCTCAGGGACGAGATCGCGCCCAAAAACATCATCATGATCGGCCCCACCGGGGTGGGGAAGACCGAGATCGCCCGCCGGCTGGCCAAACTGGCCCAATCCCCCTTCCTCAAGATCGAGGCCACCAAGTTCACTGAAGTGGGCTATGTGGGGCGGGATGTGGAATCCATGGTGCGGGACCTCATGGAGCTGGCGGTGAGCATGGTCAAGGCCGAGGAGCGGGAACGGGTGCGGGCCAAGGCCGAGGAGGCGGTGGAGGAGCGCCTGCTGCAGCTCCTTCTGCCCGCCGGGCCCACCCCCGGGCCGGGCCGCCCCGCCGCCGAAGGGGAAGGCCCCACCACCCGGGAGCGGCTCCGGCAGATGCTCCGGGAAGGCAAGCTGGAGGAGCGCTTCGTGGACCTGGAGGTGACCCAGCGGGCCACCCCGGTGGTGGAGATCTTCTCCAGCACCGGCCTGGAAGAGCTGGAGTTCAATTTCAAGGAGATGCTGAGCAATCTTCTGCCCGGCCGTACCAAGACCCGCCGGGTGAAGGTGCGGGAGGCCCGGGAGATCCTCCTCCAGGAGGAGTCCCAGCGCCTCATCGACATGGACAAGGTGGTGGAGGAAGCCCGGCGCAAAGTGGAGCAACACGGCATCATCTTCCTGGATGAGATCGACAAGATCGTGGGCAAAGACCATGGCCGGGGACCGGACGTCTCCCGGGAAGGCGTGCAGCGGGATCTGCTCCCCATCGTGGAAGGCACCACCGTGACCACCAAATACGGCATGGTCAAGACCGACCACATCCTGTTCATCGCCTCCGGCGCCTTCCACATGTCCAAACCCTCGGACCTCATCCCCGAGATGCAGGGCCGCTTCCCCATCCGGGTGGAACTCCACCCCCTGGGGCCGGCGGAATTCGAGCGCATCCTCACCGAGCCGGAAAACGCCCTCATCAAACAATACCAGGCCCTGCTGGCCACCGAGGGCATCACTCTGGAATTCACCCCCGACGCAGTGAAGGAGCTGGCCGCCCTCGCCACCCGGGTGAACGAACGCACCGAAAACATCGGCGCCCGCCGCCTGCATACCGTGATGGAAAAACTCCTGGAAGACGTCTCCTTCCACGCCCCCGACCTGGGCGAACAGACCATCACCATCACCGCGGAATACGTCCGGGAACGACTGGCCAACCTCATCGAAGACGAAGACCTGAGCCGGTATATATTATAGAGGCTTTGAGGGGAGGGCCGGGGGAATGCCATTCCCCCGCCCTCCCCTCAAACACCCCTCCCAACCCCCTATATGGGGTTGGGGGTGGGGGTTTGGGGGAGGGGGCAGGGGCCCACCGGCCCCTGGCCCCCTTCCCCAAAGCAATGAGATGACCCATGACCCAGGAATGGATTGCCAAGGCGGAGGTATTGTTGGAGGCGCTGCCGTATCTGCGGCGGTTTCAGGGGCAGACGGTGGTGGTGAAGTATGGGGGGGCGGCCCAGCAGGAGCCGGAGCTCAAGGCCGGGTTTGCCCGGGATGTGACGTTGCTCCAGTATCTGGGCATCCATGTGGTGGTGGTGCATGGGGGTGGGCCGCAGATCGGGGAGTATTTGAAGCAGTTGAACATCCCCACCCGGTTTGTGGAGGGCTTGCGGGTGACGGATGCGGCCACCATGGATGTGGTGGAGATGGTCCTGGCGGGCAAGATCAACAAGGAGATTGTGAATCTGATCAATACGGCCGGGGGCCGGGCGGTGGGGCTGTCGGGCAAGGACGGGCAACTACTCCGAGCCCAGAAGCTGGAGTATTACAAGCCCCGGGAGGATGAGCCGCCGGAGATCATTGACATCGGCTTGGTGGGGGAGGTCACCGGGGTGAATACCGACCTCATCCGCACGCTCCAGGCGCAGCATTTCATTCCGGTGATTGCGCCGGTGGGGGTGGGGGAGGGGGGCGAAACCTACAACATCAATGCCGATTCGGTGGCCGGGGCGGTGGCCGGGGCCTTGGCGGCGGCCAAGCTCATTTTGCTCACCGATGTGCCGGGGGTGCTGGACACGGAGGGGCGGTTCCTCTCCAGCCTCAGCCGCCGGCAGGCGGTGGAGCTCCTGGAGGCCGGGGTGGCCAAAGGAGGCATGATCCCCAAGCTCAAGTGCTGCCTGGAGGCCCTGGAGGAGGGGGTGGCCAAGGCCCATATCCTGGACGGCCGCATCCCTCATGTGCTGCTCCTGGAGATTTTCACCGACTCCGGTGTGGGGACGGAGATTGTGGCCTGATAGACTCATAAGGGATTGGGGGAGGGGGCCCGGGGGAGGGGGTAAGGGGCCACGCTCCTTAGCCCCCTCCCCCATCCATGCAGGAGGTATCGTGGACAACTGGATTGCCCGGGCGGACCGGGTGGTGATGCAGACTTACGGCCGTCAGCCCCTGGTGCTGGTGAAGGGGGAGGGCTGCCGGGTCTGGGACGATGCCGGCCGGGAGTATCTGGACCTGGTGGCCGGGCTGGCGGTGTGCAATCTGGGGCATGCCCACCCCGGGGTGGCCAGGGCGGCGGCGGAGCAGCTCACCACCTTGGTGCACGTCTCCAATCTGTATTACACCACCCCCATGGTGGAGCTGGCGGAGGCCCTGGTGGCCCACACCTTTGCCGACCGGGTGTTTTTTTGCAACAGCGGCGCCGAGGCCATGGAGGCGCTCATCAAGCTCTGCCGCCGTTACAGCCGGGAGAAGTATGGCCCCGGCCGCCATCAGATCATCTGCATGCTGAACTCCTTCCACGGCCGCACCTTCGGGGCTCTCTCCGCCACCGGCCAGGGGAAGTTCCAGGAAGGCTTTGAGCCGCTTCTGCCCGGGTTTGTCTTTGTGCCCTTCAATGACCTGGCGGCTTTGGAGGCGGCGGTGGATGAGGCCACCTGCGCCGTGCTCCTGGAACCTGTCCAGGGGGAGGGCGGGGTCAATGTGCCCGATCCAGGTTATCTGCCGGCGGTGCGCCGCCTGTGCGATGCTCAGGGGCTGCTTCTCGCCCTGGACGAGGTGCAGACCGGCATGGGCCGCACCGGCCGCCTCTTTGCCCACGAGCACTTCGGGGTGACGCCGGACGTCCTGGCCACCGCCAAGGGTCTGGCCAACGGTCTTCCCATGGGGGCGCTTCTGGCCACCGATGAGGTGGCCAAGGCCTTTGTGCCCGGCACCCACGCCAGCACCTTCGGGGGCGGCCCGGTCATCGCCCAAGCTGCGCTGACGGTGGTGAACACCCTTACCGCTCCGGGGTTCCTGGCCGAGGTGCGGGAGAAAGGCGACTATCTGGGCCGGCGGCTTTCCGAGCTGGCCGGGCGTTTTCCGGTGATCACCCAGGTGCGGGGGCTGGGACTCATGTGGGGCCTGGAGCTCGCAAAGGAAGGGGCGCCGGTGGTGGCCGCCGCCCGGGAGCGGGGCCTGCTCATCAACTGCACCCAGGGGAATGTCATCCGGCTGCTGCCGCCCCTCATCATCACCCGGGAGGAACTGGACCGGGGGCTGGATATTTTGGCCCAGGCCATGGAGGCGACCTATCCATGACCCGACATCTGCTCACCCTGCTGGATTTGACCACCGAGGAGATCACCGCGCTTCTCCGGCGGGCCCATGAACTCAAGGCCCTGCAGCGCCAGGGCCATTGCCCCCGGCCCCTCACCGGGCGCACGTTGGCCATGCTCTTTGACAAGCCCTCCACCCGCACCCGGGTCTCCTTTGAGGCGGGCATGGCGCAACTGGGGGGTGCCACCATCTATCTCGAGCGGGGCCAGACGCAGCTCTCCCGGGCCGAACCCCTGGCCGACACCGCCCGGGTGCTCTCCCGTTATGTGGATGCGGTGGTGGTGCGCACCTTTGCCCAGGGGATGCTGGAGGAGCTGGCGGGCCACGCCACCATCCCCATCATCAACGGCCTCACCGACAGCCACCACCCCTGCCAGGTGCTGAGCGATCTCATGACGGTGGAGGAGCGCTTCGGGGGGCTCACGGGCCTCAAGGTGGCCTGGGTGGGGGACGGCAACAACGTGGCCAACTCCTGGATCACTGCGGCGCTGCGCCTGGATTTTGAGCTGCACCTGGCCTGCCCGCCGGGCTACGAGCCGGATGCGGCACTCATGGCTCAGGCCCGGCAGGAGAAGCGGCGTGTGATCCTTACCCAGGACCCGGTGGCGGCGGTGGCCGGCGCCCAGGTGGTGAACACCGACGTCTGGGCCTCCATGGGCCAGGAGGGGGAAGCGGAAAAGCGCAGGGCGGTCTTTCGCCCTTATCAGGTGAACAGGGAGCTCCTGGGCCACGCCGCGGCGGAGGCCATTGTGCTCCACTGCCTGCCGGCCCACCGGGGGGAGGAGATCACCTCGGAGGTGCTGGACGGGCCCCAGTCCGCCGCCTGGGACCAGGCGGAAAACCGCCTCCACGCCCAGAAGGCGCTGCTGGAGTGGCTGCTGGGGTGAGGAGATGATTTGGGGAGGGGGCTAAGGAGCAAGGCCCCTTACCCCCTCCCCAAACCCCTCCCCCAATCCCGGTAAGTGGAGATGGTCAGGCGAGCCGCCGCTGCCGGATAAGGCGGAAGATTTCTGAACGACCAATGAGGGAGCTGGAGTTATCACGATGCGCATCGGAGAAACTCTTCGGAAGTTCGTCATTTTGGGGGTTCTTTTCCCGCTGCTGATAATGGCGGTTCAGGCCGTGGCCGGGGAGTCCGGCAGGGTGTCCTGCACTGCTCCCGGCTGTGGCTATGCCACGGACCTGGTGATCGGCGGCGGCCGGGCCTCTCCGGCGGTGACCGGGTATTGCCCCGGCAGCCGGAAATTTGTGCGCCTGAAGCTCACAAGCTGGGAGGAATACCGCCGGCCCCACTTCTGCCCCGGTAGCCGGGAGAGGCTGCAGCCGATTTATGACGGCGAGGAGGTGTCCCAATTTCCGTGCCCCCGCTGCGGCAAGAAGACTCTGCGCTACCAGCGAGGGATGATGTTCGATTGATAAACAAAACAATCTACTCTAAAATGTAGGGCAAAAAGTGGAGCAAATCTTGCCTTATAGAATTTATAGCGGTAATTTATTTTAAAATAATATCATTGTTTTGTAATAATTTTATAATAATTGCAATTACATTGGCCGAAAATCATCTTTTGATTTAAATATGTTTTGATAAAAAACCTTGTCCATAAACATTATTTTCAATAAATTTATTTTAATTAACATTAAATTATGATGGTCTCATATCGCTTCTTTATTCATAATGGCTCTTCGCTTGCTGTCCTGACACGGTATTAAAATAATATTGATTGCGTTAGGAAGCACAAAATGCCCTTTCCGCGAACATGGGTCGAAGAGCTAATCGTTGAATGGCTCCATTTGGAAGGTTTCTTTGTTGTGGCTAATTTGCCAGTCTCAGTTTCGAGCGCAGGTGGTCGCGGGGAAGTGGATGTGGTTGGTGCCAGAATCGAAAATGGCCAACTTGAAATTTTCCATGTCGAGACAGGTCAGCTCTCAGGAGGAAAGAAGAGCATTGTTTCTGTGAAGAAAAAATTTAGTCTTAATGTAAAAAAATCGGTAGAAGATTATTTCAAGAAAATCTTTTTTTACAAAAGCAATATAATAAATTACAAATCAATATATATAGCAACTTATTGGACTAAACCAACCATTGAAGGGTTGAAGGGTTTAGGGGTGGAAGTTTTTCCATTGCCTCTCTTTATTAAGGAAAAAGTTCTTGCAACAATTACAAGATGGAGGGAGAGCCCACCCCACACTCCTAAGGGTCCAGCACATTTAATTACATTGCCTGAGTGTCATTGGCTCATACTTTTGTTGGACTACTTAAAAATAAAATCTCTTTTAAGAAGTTAGGAAAATATTATTAAAAATATTTCCCTTTTTAAAAAACATATCATAAAGAAACCAAGAGGAAGAGCGAAATTATGTTTGTTTCACCTTTTCTTTTGAATTTTGAATTCCGTATAAAAAATAAAAAGGCATTAAATAAAAAAGGATAGGTAATGCTAAGAATTAAAAAAATTGTGTTGGCGTATTCCGGCGGGTTGGATACCTCCGTCATCCTGAAGTGGCTCAAGGAGACCTATCGCTGTCCGGTGGTGGCCTTTTGTGCCGACATCGGCCAGGGGGAGGAGGTGGGCGAGGTGGCGGCCAAGGCCCAGGCCACCGGCGCCGATGAGGTCCATGTCCTGGACCGCCGGGAGGAGTTCGTCCGGGATTTCGTCTTTCCCATGCTGCGGGCCAATGCGGTTTATGAGGGCTCGTATCTTCTGGGGACCTCCATTGCCCGGCCCCTCATCGCCAAGGCCCAGGTGGAGGTGGCCCGTGAGACCGGCGCCAACGCCGTGGCCCACGGCGCCACCGGCAAGGGCAACGACCAGGTGCGCTTTGAGCTCACCTACACCGCCCTGGCCCCGGACCTCACCATCATCGCGCCTTGGCGGGAGTGGGACCTGGCGGGCCGGGAGGAGCTCCTCGCCTACGCCCGCAAGCACGGCATCCCGGTGCCGGTGACCGCCGACAAGCCCTACTCCATGGACCGCAACCTCCTGCACCTGAGCTTCGAGGGCGGGATCCTGGAGGACCCCTGGGCCGAACCACCGGCGGACATGTTCGTACTTACCCGCGCCCCCGAAGCTGCGCCGGACACGCCCCGCTATGTGGAGATTGACTTCGAGGCCGGGGACCCGGTGGCGGTGGACGGCGAGCGCCTCAGCCCCGCGGCGCTGCTGGCCCGGCTGAACGAGATCGGCGGCGAACACGGCATCGGCCGGGTGGACCTGGTGGAAAACCGCTACGTGGGCCTCAAATCCCGGGGGGTGTACGAAACCCCGGGCGGCACCCTGCTCCAGGCGGCCCACCGGGCGGTGGAATCCCTCACCCTGGACCGGGAGGTGCTGCACCTGAGGGACAGCCTTATCCCCCGCTACGCCGAGCTGGTCTATTACGGCTACTGGTTTGCGCCGGAACGCTATGCCCTCCAGGCCCTGATGGACGAGGCCCAGAAACCCGTCACCGGCACCGCCCGCCTCAAGCTCTACAAAGGCAGCGTCGCCGTGGTGGGCCGCAAATCCCCCAACTCCCTCTACCGCCCGGACCTGGCCACCTTCGAGGCCGGCGGCACCTACCGCCAGGCCGACGCCACCGGCTTCATCCGGCTGAACGCCCTGCGCCTGAAAATCCGGGCGCAGCTGGAGGGGAGGTAAGGGTGTTGGGGGGAGGGCCAGGGACCTGAGGTCCCTGCCCTCCCCCCAAGCCCCCACCCAACCCGCTGGGAGCACGCCGGCAAGGCGAGGCCTTTGGCCTCGACTTGCCGGCGTAGTAGAAGCTTGATAATTGAGGGGAGGGCCGGGGGAGCCTGGCTCCCCCGCCCTCCCCTCAAACTCCCCTC
>JBBFLF010000045.1 GCA_037481655.1 Desulfobaccales bacterium
CCGGGCCGTGGTCTGCGTCAATCTGATCGATGAGGCCCGCCGCCTCGGCCTGAGGCCCCGGCGGCGGGGCTGGGGGAGGCGGCGGCGCCAGCCGGGGATTGAGCGCGGCGGCGGGGAGTTCAGCCCCCTTTACGCCCTTCAGGGCCTCAGGCCCCGTCCGAGTGGCATAGGGCACGGTCACCGCCCGGGGGAGGTCCGGGGGCAGAGCCGGCAGGCGGGTCAGACGGGGAGCCACATCCGCCTTGAGAAAGGCGGAGGCCGCGGCCTGGGTGTCCGTCACCGGCGCCACCGCCAGGGGCTGGCCCTGGACCAGGGCCTCGGGCACCACTTCCCGGAGATGGGAGTGTTTCTCCATGAGCTCCGCCGGCGGCAGCAATTGCTGCACCCGGAGGGGGGTTCCCGTCTGGGACACCCGCTCCAGCTCCTTCAGTGGCACCGCCACCCTCTGGCTGAGGGCTTGGAAGTCAGGTCCGAAGGCGAAGCAGCCCCCCGGCCGGGGCCCCAGGACATAGAAATTGGTCAACAACGCCGTCTGGGGGAGGATGACCGCCACCCCGTGCAGGGGGACCAGACAGCCGCAGCGGAGGAAGCTGTGGGCCGGAGCCCAGAAGGTGCCGAAGCCCTGCAAAAAATCCGTGACCGGGCAGAAGGTCCAGAAAAAGGGGGTCAGCCGGGCAAAGGGATCGCCGCCGATGAGGAAGGCGCCACCCCCGAAGGCCGGAGCCGGAGTGAAGAAGGGAGGCGGCATGGGCGCCCAGCCGATATAGTCCCGGCTGCTGCGCCAGATGACGGTGGAAGGATACCAGGTGCGCCCGGGCAGCCAGACCCAGCCGAAGTCCAGGGTGGGGAGCCAGTGGCCGAAGTGATAGGTGGCCCAGCCCCAGGGCTCGGCGGTCTCAAAGACCCAGCCCCAGGGGGTGGGCACCCAGCGGCCGTCCAGGTAAGGGCGCCACTCCGCCGTCACTCCGGTGGGAAACCACACCGGGCCCAGGTCAGCATAGACCACCCATTTGCCATGGGGTGCCAGGGCCTCATAGAAAAGGGCGGCATCCGAGGCCAGGCCGGCCGCGGGAACCCAAGGCCACAGGACGAGAAGAGCGACCGCCAGCCGCTTCCCCCGGCATGCACGTGAGCTTTTCTGCATGGCAGGACATCGAGCCGAGCCCGCGGAGGGCTTGGCCCGTGGCACCTCGTTCCCCTCCCCGCGAGGAGAAATTTCCCCCCCCAGGGGCCCGGCCCGGCAGGGACCTGCCCCTGGAGAGCCGCGGTTACTTGCCGCCGGTGATCTCCTCCACTTCCTCCTGGCCGTGGGCCAGCTCCTCCACCTGCTCCTGGTCCCACTTGAGGAGCATGGCCTGGAATTCGCCCACGTGGGTCTTCTCTTCCTTGGCCACATCCAGGAGCACCGCCCGGATATGCGGGTCATCGGTGAGCGCCGCCAACTGCTCATACAGGTTGATGGCATCCAGCTCCGCGATGATGGCGGCCCGGAGGATCTCCTTGTTGCGCTCGGCGGGGCTGACCTTGGAGAGATCGATGGGAATCTGGGAGAGCATTGTCATCCTCCTGCATCATTTGAGATACTTGCCCGAAGCGTGCCTCAAGAAACAAAGGGAGGCGGACCTTGGCCCTTACTCCCCGATTTTGGCCGCCTCCCTGATGAGTTAGGTCTGAGAGGGGCAGGGTCTCATTTTCCTTGGCCGGAAAAAACGCCTTGGAATAAAAATAAAGAGGCTGACGCCAAAAAGGAAGGGCGGCCCGGTGAATTTTTCCGGTGGGCAGCGCCGGATGTCTTGAACTGCGGGGTTTATCTGGCAAGAGGAGGTTTTGCCGCCGCCTGCCGGCCTGATCCAGGTGAGGGGAGAGACAGATGCCCATAGAATGCAGCCACATCCGGGAGCGGCTCTCCGCCTATCTGGACGGGGAGACCCCGGCCGCAGAAACGGAATCGGTGGAGCGCCATCTCCAGGTCTGCCCGGAGTGCCGGCGGGAGCTGGCGGCCCTCCAGCGGCTCACTGCCGCCTTGGCGGATCTGACGGTGCCGGTGCCGCCCCTGGCGGTGCCGCGCCTCAAGGCCCGGCGGGCCGCCTGGTGGCAGGCCCTCTCCCTTGCCGCCTCCCTTGTCCTCGGGCTGGCCACGGGAAGCGGGCTTACCGGCCTCTTGTATCCCGCTCCGGCCAACGGCGGGCACATGGAAGTGGCGGCTTTGGAGGAAGTGATGGGACTGGAGGCGGGCGGCTCTTTAGGGACTCTGGAACTGGTGGCCCCGGATGAGGAGGACAGCACCTCATGAAGCGGGACTGGCTCCTCTGCCTGCTGGGCTTCAGCCTGGCCCTGAACCTGGGCACCATCGGGGCCCTCGTGTATCTGCGTCACCAGGCCCGGGCCCCCAAACCCCCCGTGGCGGAACCGCCTCCCCCTTTCCGGGAGATGGCGGAGCGTCTGAACCTCAGCCCGAGCCAACGGGAGCTCTTTCAGAGATTTTTCCGGGAGCAGCGCCGGCAGATGCTGGAGAGGCGGCGGGAATTGCTGGCGAAACGGCGGGAACTGGTCACCCTGATGCAGGCCGAGCCTTTGCCGGAGTGGCCCGCCCTCCAGGCCAAGGTCCGGGAAATCAGCGAGGTGCAGAGCCGGCTGGAAGAGGAGCTGGCGCAGCACCTGCTGGAGCTGCAGCGCCACCTAGAGCCGCACCAGCGGGCCGCCATGGCCGCCTTTCTGGAGCAGCGCCTTTCCCGCTTCCCCCCCGGACCGGGGCGAATGTGGGGACCCCATCGGGGGCCCGGCCCGCCTGGCGGGCTTGAATGTCCCCCCGGGTCACCGCCCCGCCAGCCGTGAGGAGGCACGGGGCTGGGGGTAAAGAACCCGGCCGTGACCGGGTCGCCGGGTGCAAAAGAGAGGGGTCCGGGGCTCAACCCCGACCCCTCCTTTGGTGCTAAGCCTTAGCAGGTGTCGCAGCTGCCGCTGCTGCAGGAACACCCCATGGCCTGCTGGGTGGGCTCATCGGTGATGCCCACCAGCTTCAGCTTGAAGTGCAGGGTCTGGCCGGCCAGGGGGTGATTGAAGTCCACGGTGAACTTTTCCGCGTCCAGGGCCGTGACCTTCCCCTGGATGGGGCCGTTGGGGCTCCTAAACCACAGGGGCTGGCCCACTTCCACGGTCTCCCCGCCCAGCATGCCGATGGGGAAGTCCCGCACCAAATCCTCCCGGATCTCGCCGTAGGCCTGTTCCGCCGGGATGGTGACGCTGCGCTCGTCGTTGAGGGCCATGCTCATCACCGCTTCCTCGAAGCCGGGGATGACCTGATTGCGGCCGGTCTGGAACTCCAAAGGCGGACGGCCTTCGGAGCTGTCGAACAGGGTGCCGTCATCCAGGGTGCCGGTGTAATGCACCTGGACATACTGTCCTTTCTTCACAGTGGTCATGCGGTTCTCCTTTGATGATGGTAACTGAGGGATGAGGCAGGACAGGGGCAGGGCAGGCACCGCTTTCAGGGACAACCGAACCGGCCGCAGTCATGCCGTACAACAGCCAAATGGCGGAAGTGCATGGGAATCGAACCCACCCGCCGCCTTCCTCAGACGGCACACCGGATTTGAAGTCCGGGGGCCCCACCAGTGAGCCTGGCACTTCCGCATCCGCCTATTAAATGTATTCAAAGCCCTGGGGACTGTCAACCGCCGTCGCCTTCCCAGGCCGCCTGGACCGTCCTTTTCCGGTCAGGTCTTCAGGTCGTTGCGGAGATAATCCTCCAGGAGCACCCGGCAATAGGAACAGAGTTCCATATCCTTATTGTCCAGCTTGGCCAGGTTTTCCGCAAAACCCATGAGGCAGCCGGGTTGCCGGCAATGGCCCAGGCCGAAGGTGTGTCCCAGCTCATGCACCCCCAGCTTGGTGAGCCGCTGGATGAGGATCTGGCGGGACACCCGCATGGCGCCGGCGCCGCTGGGGCGAAAGAGGGAAATGACCGCCGCCTTGCCTTCCAGTTGCGCCTCCCCGAAGACAAAGGTGAAGATGGGGATGTAGAGGTCCGCGGCGGTCACCCCCAGGATGCGGTAGGAGTCCTCATCGTCGTTGTTGAGCAGGTATTCCAGTAACCCGGTGGAATGGTATTGATCCCGCACCACATGATAGGCCTGGGGCGGCAGCGGCTTGGAGGGGAGGATCCGGATGGTGAGGGGAAGGTAACGGCTTAAGGACTTTTGCAGCCGCCGCAGGAGGTCGGGGTCCACCGGCCCCAAAGGCACGAGGTCCACCGTGGGCCGGCGGCGGACAGCTTCGGCGGCGGGCGGTTTGTTCAGCGCCGGTATCCTCTCTCAAGAGGGGCTGCCAGCGCGGGTGGGGGGCGGAGGCGCCCAGCCCTCGGGGGATGGCTGCTGGACCGTGAGCCCCTTCCTTCCTATCGAAGGCGTCTCTCCGCCCCGACCCCCCTGCCGCATCCGGGGTCGGGCTCCAAACCCGGGGCCTTTCCCGGACATCGGCGAGGGGTTAGGAGGCGGAACGGCAATGGCTGGGGGAGGAGGATTCGAACCTCCATCGGCGACTCCAAAGGCCGCTGTCCTGCCGTTGGACGATCCCCCACCCGGCACCCGAACCTCAGGGTGATTATCCAAATTATCCCCACGGTATTAAGGATTTGCAAGCGTTTTATGGCCGGCGGCCATCCGGCGGCCGACGCTTTTCCCTGTATCGGGAAGCGCTTTTCTGTGCTAAGGTGGCGTAGGGGCTGCTCCTGGTGGAGTTGCAGGGCGGCCAATTTCCCTCCCCGAGGTCCGCTATGGGTGCCGTGGTGCTGGTGTCTCTCCTGACGGCCATGCTATCTGTGACCTTGACAGCCGCCGCTCCGCCTCCGCCGGCGGCGACCACCACCCCTCTCCTCCCTGCCGCCCAGGCGCATCTCGCCCGCCAGGAATATGAGGAGGCCCGGGAGCTTCTCCTCCAGGCTTGGGAGCGAGGCCCCCGCACCGCCGCCCTGGCCCTGGCCCTGGGTCAGGTCTACCGTCATCTCCTGGACTACCCAAGGGCTTTGGGCTTTCTGGAAGAGGCCCGCCGGCAGGAGCCCGATAATCCCGAGGTCCTCTTTCTCCTGGCCGACACCCTCATCGCCCTGGACCGCACCGGGGAGGCCAGGCCGCTTCTGGCCGGGCTGGCCGCCCGGGGTTACCGCCCCGGCCCCACCCAGTATCTTTTGGGGCTGGCCGCGGTGAAGGAGCGGCGCTACGCCGAGGCTGCCGGGCACTTCCGTCAGGCCGCCCGAGACCCGGCCCTCGCCCAGGAAGCCGCCCTGCAGGAGGCCCTGGCCCTGGCGGCCGGCCGCCGCCTGAGGCAAGCCGAAAGCCGCCTCCAGGAGACGGCGCGCTTGGACCCGCTCACCCTAAGCGGCGCGATGGCCCAAAGTCTTCTCCACGCCTGGGAGCCCAGGCTCCCCGAGGCCCGGCGCTTCCGGATGCATGTGGCCGCGGGCTTTGCTTATGACAGCAACGTCACCCTGCAACCCGGAGCCGCAGCCGCGGCCCAGCAGGTCTCCGGTCAGGGGGATGTCTTCTACCATCACCTGGCCACCCTGGAGTACAACCTGCTTCCCTCCGGGCCCTGGTCCCTCTGGGCCTCGTATAACTTTTACCAGACCCTGCACCGGCGGCTTACCCGCTACGATGTCATCAGCCATACCTTCGGCCTCACCCCGGCCTACGTCTGGCCCATGACCCGGCTGTGGCTGCCGTTTTATTTTTCCTATGTGGATATAGGCTCGGACAAATACTCCACCGCCTTCCAGGCCACCCCCACCCTGCTCCATCTCCTCACGCCCAAGGTGGGGCTGGAGGCGGGACTGCGCCTGGCCCGCCTCTATTACTGGTTCCCCGTCTTCCAGCCCCAGGACGACAGGAGCGGCCGCCAGATCGGTACCTCCGCCGGGGTGTATTACTTTCTGGCCGACGGTCAGGGCTTTATGCTGTTGCGCTTCAGTTACGACCATGTGGCCACGGCCGGCGACAACTGGGACCGCAACGCCTACCGCCTCACCCTGGGGGCCCGATATCCCCTGACTGACCGGCTGGCCCTGCGGGGTCTGGCAGAAATCTCCTGGCAGCCCTATGTGCACACCTGGGTGGGGGACAACTTCGCCGCCAGCAACCCCCGGCGCCGGGACACCATCTACACCGTGGGGGCCGAGGCCAGCTACCGCCTCTGGCGGGGCCTGGAGGCGGTGGCCTCCTACTATTTCATCCGGGACGACTCCAACATCGCCCTCTACGACTACCGCCGGCATCTGGTGGGCCTGCAGCTCGGCTATCGCCATTGACCCCCGGAAAACGACTGAGAGCACCACCTTGTCTGAAAATTTTGTATAAATAATGAGGGGGGCCAAGGTCCACTGGCCCCTGCCCTTCCTCCCCCCCAATCCCATAAAGGGGGGGTGGGAGGGGAGAACGAGGGGAGGGCGGGGGGTCGCCGATCCCCCGGCCCTCCCCTCAGGGATGCGGCAGCGTCCCATAGATTTTCATTGAAGGAGGGCGCATGAGCTTTCTCATCGCGCTGGCAGGCAAAGGCGGCACCGGCAAGACCACGGTGGCCGGCATGGTGCTCAGGTATTTGGTGGAACACGGCAAGACCCCGGTGCTGGCAGTGGATGCCGACGCCAACAGCAATCTTCACGAGGTCCTGGGGGTGGAGATCCACCACACGGTGGGGGAGGCCCGGGAGGAGATGAAGCGGGAAGGCGGCGGCATGGTCAACATGACCAAGGATCAGCTCATTGAGATGCGCATCAACCAGTGTCTGGTGGAGGCCGACGGCTTCGACCTCATCAGCATGGGGCAGCCCGAGGGCCCGGGCTGCTACTGCGCCGCCAACCACCTGGTGGCCCATTACATGGAGGTGCTCTCCAAGAATTACCCCTATATCGTCATGGACAACGAGGCGGGCATGGAGCACATGAGCCGGTTGACCACCAAGGATGTGGACCGGCTGCTGCTCATCTCCGACCCCTCCTGGCGGGGGATCCAGACGGTGAGCCGCCTCAAAGAGCTGGCCCGGCAGCTCAAGATTGTGGTGGGGGAGACCTACCTCATCATCAACCGGGTGACCAACGGCCTGAATCCCCGGGCCCAGGAAGAGATCGCCCGCTCGGGCATCCCCCTGGCCGGCCTCATTCCCGATGACCCCTTGATCGCCCAGTTCGACGCCGAAGGGCGGCCCACCTTCACCCTGCCACCGGAGAGCCCGGCTCTCAAGGCCGCCTATGACATCTTCTCCCGGATATTAACATAAGTTCAGACCGAACCCAGGGCGGACGGTGATTTTTTGCTTGACAGTTGTGCAAATAAATTATTATTTTCACAATGTCTAGGCGTGGTGCGCGGTCAGATGCCCGGGATTCCGGAAAAAAATAAGGAGGGAACGATCTTGGCTTTCGAGATTCCCAAACAGATCTACTCTGGCTCCATCAAAACGGTGACCATCGGCAAGGGCGACAAGGCCATCACATTGGGGGGTGAGACATCTTACCCCTTTTATGTTTTTGAAGGGGTGATGCCCAATCCGCCCCGGGTGGCCATGGAAGTCTGGGACAAGGACCCGGGCGAGGACTGGGCCGAGCCGGCCAAGGAACCCTTCCGGGACGTGCTGGGGGACCCGGTGGCCTGGGCCAAGAAGTGTGTCAACGAGTACGGGGCCGACGCCATCGCCCTCATCCTGGTGAGCACCGACCCCAACGGCGACGACGCGCCCCCGGAGGCCGCTGCGGCCACGGCCAAGAAGGTGGCCGAGGCGGTGGATGTCCCGGTCATCGTCTACGGCTCCAGCAACCAGGACAAGGATGCGGAGGTGCTGCCGGCGGTGGCCGAGGCCTGCCAGGGCCTCAACATTGTCATCGGCCCGGTGCAGGACAAAAACTACAAGAAGGCCGGTGCCGCGGCCCTGGCCTACAATCACGTGGTGGCCGCCAACACCCCCATCGACGTCAACCTGGCGAAACAGCTCAACATTCTCCTCGGGCAGCTGGGCGTCAAAGACTCCCAGATCCTGGTGGATCCCACCACCGGCGGCCTGGGTTACGGCATGGAGTACTGCTACTCGGTGATGGAGCGGGACCGTATGGCCGCCCTGACCCAGGAAGACGACCGGCTGCAGTTCCCCATCATCAACTATGCCGGGCAGGAAGTGTGGAAGGTCAAGGAGTGCAAGCAGACCAATGAAGAGGCGCCGCAGCTGGGGGATCAGAAGACCCGGGGCATCCTCATGGAGACGGTCACCGCGGTGAGCCTGCTCTTGGCCGGCAGCGATCTCATTATCCTGCGCCACCCGGAAACGGTGAAACTGGTCAAAAGCTTTATCAGCGAGATGTTGTAATCTACCCTCTGTTTGTCTAGGGAGGATTGCAGGGGCACAAAGGGCTGCGGGTGTCTCACTGCCGTTCCCGCCGCTCTGTAGCACAAGGGGCCATGAAGGCTGCCTTTGATCGGAAAACTGGAGGGACCGTAAATGCCGGATCCGGAAAAACTCTCAGTGGATCGTGCCACGGTGGAGATGCTCAAGAAGGCCCAGGCTGAGGGCGTGGAGACCATCTTTGACCGGGCCGAGAAGATGAAGCCCTGCCCCATCGGCGAGGAGG
>JBBFLF010000046.1 GCA_037481655.1 Desulfobaccales bacterium
GGGGAGGGCCGGGGGAGCCTGGCTCCCCCGCCCTCCCCCAACCCCCCTCCCCACCCCCCGATATGGGTTTGGGGGAGGGGTGGGGGGAGGGGGTAAGGGCCGTCGGCCCTTAGCCCCCTCCCCACATCTCAAATCAAACCGTACTTCGTCAGGACGGTGCGGAGTTTTTCTTCGTTGGCCGGGGAAAGGGGGCATAAGGGCTGGCGCACTTCCCCGGTGATTTTGCCCATCATTTTGAGGGCGGTTTTGGCGGGTGCCGGGTTGGTTTCGTAGAACATGGCTTCCATGAGGGGCCACATTTTGTAATGGAGTTTGCGGGCGGTGGCCAGGTCCCCGGCGAAGAAGGCGTTGCACATGCCGGCCATGTCTGCGGGCGCCACGTTGGAGACCACGGAGATGACGCCTTTGCCGCCGATGGCCAGAAGGGGCAGCACGGTGAAGTCGTCCCCGGAGAGGACGGTGAGGCGGTCGCCGCAGAGCTCGATGATTTTGGCGCACTGCTTCATGTCGCCGGTGGCTTCCTTGATGCCCACGATGTTGGGGAACTGGGTGAGCCGGGCCACGGTTTCCGGGAGCAGGTTGACGCTGGTGCGGCTGGGCACGTTATAGACCACGATGGGGATGCGGGTCTTCTCGCAGATGGTCTTGTAGTGCAGCACCAGGCCTTCCTGGGTGGGCTTGTTGTAGTAGGGGGTGATCATCAGGGCGAAGTCGGCCCCGGCCTTCTCGGCGTGCTGGGTGAGCTCCACCGCCTCGGCGGTGTTGTTGGAGCCGGTGCCCGCGATCACCGGCACGCGTTTTTTCACCTGATCCACGCAGATCTCCACCACCCGTTTGTGTTCGGCATGGGACAGGGTGGCGGATTCGCCGGTGGTGCCGCAGGGCACGATGCCATGGATGCCCCCCTGGATCTGGAACTCGATGAGTTCCCGGTAGGCCTCTTCGTCCACCTGACCGTTTTTGAAGGGGGTGACGATGGCGGTGATGGCTCCTTGCAACATGAGCTCTCCCTCCTTACAGGATTTCCTCCAGCCACAGACGGCCTTCGAAGACCACCCGGGTTTCGCCCTCCAGATAGACCTCGCCGAAGGGGTCATCGGGGGCGAAGGTGACGGTGAGGATTTCGCCCCCCCGGGTGTGCACCAGCACCGGGGAGCGCACCTCCCCCAGGCGGGCGGCAATCAGGGCCGCGGCCACCGAGCCGGTGCCGCAGGCCAGGGTCTCATCCTCCACGCCCCGCTCGTAGGTGCGGATCGTGAGTTCGTGGGGGTTGTCCACCTTGATGAAGTTGACGTTGGTGCCCGCAGGCTGAAACAGGGGGTGGAAGCGCACCGCCCGGCCCCAGCGGGTTACCGGCACGGCCTCCAGGTCGGGCACCGGGATCACGGTGTGGGGCACCCCCACCCGGAGGAAGTGGCCGTGCAGGGTCTCCTCCCCCAGGGGAATGTCCAGATGCAGGCGCACATCCCCCACGTCGGTCAACTGCACCCGGGCGCTCCGGTCCATCACCTCGCAATGGATGATGCCGGCCAGGGTCTCCAAGGTCAGGCTGGGGCCGGTCAGGCCCTTGAGCACCGCAAAACGGGCGGCACAGCGGGCGCCGTTGCCGCACATCTCCGCCTCGGAGCCGTCGGCGTTGTAAAAGTGCCAGGCCACATCGGCAATCTCGCTCTCCTCCAGGAGGATGAGGCCGTCGGCCCCCACCCCCACCTTGGGGGCGCACAGGCGCCGGGCCAGCTTGGGCTGCTCCGGCCGGGGGAAGCAGCGCTCCCGGTGGTCGATGAGGATAAAGTCGTTGCCGCCGCCGTGCATCTTGAAGAATTCCACCCGGCGGCACTCCTGGGGATCCGGCATTTAGGCCTCCCCGGTCAGAAAAGGCGGAATCTGCTCACCCCAGATGAGCTGGCGGTAGGTTTCCCGCTTTCTGATAACATAAAACTCGTCGTCTTTCACCAAGATTTCCGCCACCCGGGGCCGGGAGTTGTAGTTGGAGCTCATGGAGAAGCCGTAGGCCCCGGCGCTCATCACCGCCAGGAGCTCTCCGGGCTGAAAGCCGGGGAGCACCCGGTCCTTGGCGAGAAAGTCCCCGGACTCGCAGATGGGCCCCACCACCGAGGCGGTGAGCTCCGGGCGGTCGGCTTCCCTGACGGGCCAGACGGCGTGATAGGAGCCGTAGAGGCTGGGGCGGGCCAGATCGTTCATCGCCGCATCCACGATAATGAAGTGCTTGGCGTCGGTGTATTTGGTGTAGAGCACCTGGGTCACCAGGATGCCGGCGTTCCCCACCAGCACCCGGCCGGGCTCCAGGATGAGGGTGACGTCCAGGCCCTGGAGCTCCTTGGTGACCGCGGCGCCGTATTCCCGGGGATGAGGGGGCAGCTCCTCCTGGTAGGTGATGCCCAGGCCGCCCCCCAGGTCCAGGTAGCGGATGCGGATCCCCATGTCCGCCAGCCGGGCGATGAGTTCCCGGAGGCGCTGCACCGCCTCCAGAAAAGGCTCCAGCTCGGTGATCTGGGAACCGATGTGGCAGGCCACCCCCACCACCTCAATGCCAGGGAGGGCCTGGGCCCGCCAGTAGTCCAGGAGGGCCTGCTCGATATTGATGCCGAACTTGTTCTTTTTGAGGCCGGTGGAGATGTAGGGATGGGTCTTGGGGTCGATGTCCGGATTGATGCGCAGGGCCACCCGGGCGGTGGTGCCCAGGCGCCGGGCCAGCCGGGAGATGGCCTCCAGCTCCTGGGAGGATTCGATGTTGAACATCAAAATCCCGGCCCTGAGGGCCTCTTTAATCTCCCGGGGCTTTTTCCCCACCCCGGAATAGACGATGCGGCCCGGGTCCACCCCGGCCCGAAGCGCCCGGTAGAGCTCACCGCCGCTGACGATGTCCGCCCCGGCCCCCAGCGAGGCGAAGAGCCGCAGGATGGCCAGGTTGGAGTTGGCCTTCACGGCAAAGCAGATGAGATGGGGAAAGCCGGCGAAGGCCTCATCAAAGGCGTGGAAGTGCCGGGTCAGGGTGGCGTGGCTGTACAGATATAAGGGGGTGCCCACCCGGCGGGCGATTTGGGCCACCGGCACCTGCTCGCAATACAATTCCCCCTGGACATAGTGAAAATGATGCATGCTGGGTTCCTGAGTCTTTAGTTAGCGGTACCTAAGGAGGAGGGGCGGCCGCTCCCTGGTGCTCCTGGCTATCTCTCTTGCGCGTTTTCGGCCTGCATCTAAGCCAAGGGTCTGACCCTGGGTCTGCCTGCCCCGGATGAATTACAGGCCGACTTCCGCCTCTTCGGAGGGCGGGCTTTCATTGGGCGGGGAGGCGTCGTCCACCGCCGTCACCTGATAGATATACAGCCGTCCGGGAGCCGCCTGCCGGTCCACGTAGGCGGGCCGGGTGAGGAGTTGAGGGGTCAGGAGCGTGGCCCGGGGCTCCCCCGCCGCCCGGCGATAGACCCGGTAACCCGCCAGATCCGGGGCCGGGCTGGGGTCCCAGCGCAGCTCCACCCCTTGCTTCGTGGGCACCGCCACCAGGTTCAGGGGCGGGGGCGGCGGGGTGAGGTCCCGGGGCACGGCCCGGGCCGCGGGGGAGTCCAGGCTCTCCAGCAGATCCGGCCCCAGCCTTCGCACCGCCCGCACCGTGTAAATATATTCCAGATTGTTTTTCAGCCCCACATCCTGATACTGCGGCTCCCTTACAGGCTCCGGAGTCAGGCGCCGCACCGGGCCGCCTTTCTCCCGGCGGTAAAGGTGATAGCCCGCCAGGTCGGCAGCGGCGCTGCCGTCCGCCAGGCGGGTCACCGGGCTCCAGGTAAGGGTGACGCTGCGGTCGCCCGGAGTGGCGCTGAGCTCCCGGGGCGCCTGGGGCAGCACTCCCCAGGCGTGGGAGCGCACCGGGGAAAATTCCCCCAGCCAGCGGCCGGGGCCGTAGGCCGCCACCTTGTAGTCATAGCGGCGCCCCGGAACCAGGCGGGTGTCCTGATAGACCACCCGGTCCCCCTCAATCCGGGCCTCCTTGGGATACGCCAGGTCAATGTCCGCCACCACCACGAAGTCTTTCAGGCAGCGATCGTCGGGCAATATCCCGGGCGTCTCGCAGCGATACAGGCTGAAGCCCCGAAACTGGGTCAGGGGCTGGCCCTGGCGGTCTGCGGTGGGGAAACGCCAGCTCAGCACCAGGGAGTTCCCTTCCTGGGAGAGGCGGAAGTCCTTGACCGGCCCGGGGAGCATCTCATCCGGAGACAAAGGCGCCGCCTTCTTGCCGCAGGCCAGGGCCAGGAGAAGGAGGAAGGTTAAGAATAGGCGGGGGGAGGGCCAGGGAGCATGCTCCCTGCCCTCCCCCCGCCCCCCCTCCCCACCCTTTGTGGGATTGGGGGAGGGGGGCGGGGGAGGGGGTAAGGGCCTGTGGCCCTTAGCCCCCTCCCCCGCAAACCTGCACCTCTCACATCTCACAGGCCCAGTTCCTTCTCGGCCCGGCGCAGGGCTTCCCTGACCCGTGCCGGGGCCGTGCCGCCGGGGGAGGTGCGGCGGGCCACCACGTTTTCCACCTTGAGCCAGTCGAAGACCTCCGGCCCGGCCTGGGAGGCGAAGCGCTGGATCTCCTCCAGGCTGAGCTCCCAGAGCTCCTTGCCCTGGAAGGCGGCGTAGCCCACCAGGCGGCCCACCTGTTCGTGGGCGGTGCGGAAGGGCACCCCCTGGGTCACCAGGTAGTCGGCGAGATCGGTGGCGGAGAGATACCCGCCGGAAAGGGCCTGGCGCAGGCGCTCGGGCCGGAGGGTGAGGCTTTCCAACATGCCCGCCATGAGGCGGACGGAGGCCCGCACCGTGTCCACGGTGTCAAAGAGGGGCTCCTTGTCCTCCTGCAGATCGCGGTTATAGGCCAAAGGCAGGCCCTTCAGGGTCATGAGGAGGCCCATGAGGTGCCCGGCCACCCGGCCGGTTTTGCCCCGGATGAGCTCGGCCACGTCCGGGTTTTTCTTCTGGGGCATGATGGAGGAGCCGGTGGCGTAAGCGTCGGAGAGCTCCACAAAGCCGAACTCGGCGCTGGACCAGAGGATGAGCTCCTCGGCCAGGCGGCTTAGGTGCACCATGATAATGGCGGCGTGGGCCACAAACTCCAGGATGAAGTCCCGGTCGCTCACCGCGTCCATGCTGTTGCGGAACACCTTGGGGAACCCCAGGAGCTCCGCAGTGTAGGCCGGGTCAATGGGGAAAGTGGTGCCCGCCAGGGCCGCGGCTCCGAGAGGCGACACCCGGATGCGGGCCAGGGATTCCTTAAGGCGCGCCTGGTCCCGGCGCCACATCTCGTCGTAGGCCAAGAGGTGATGGGCGAAGAGCACCGGCTGGGCCCGCTGCAGATGGGTGTAGCCCGGCATGATCTCCCCGAAGTGCCGGCGGGCCAGCCGCACCCCGGCCCGGCGCAGTTCGGTGAGGTCATCAAGGAGGCCCTCCACCTCCTCCGCCAGATAGAGGCGCACATCCAGGGCCACCTGGTCGTTTCGGCTCCTGGCGGTGTGGAGCTTGCGCCCCGCCTCGCCGATCTTCTGGATGAGGCGGGTCTCGATGGCCATGTGGATGTCCTCCAGGGCCGGATCGAAGGCGAACTCCCCCGCCTCGATCTCCCGGCGGATCTCCTCCAGGCCCTGAATGATGGCCTCGGCCTCGGCCGCAGTGAGGATGCCCTGCCTGGCCAGCATCCGGGCATGGGCCTGGGAGCCCCGGATGTCCTGGCGATAGAGGCGCCGGTCAACGGAGAGCGAGCAGGTGAACTCCTCCACCTCGGAAGCCGTCTTTTCCTGAAAGCGCCCGCCCCAGAGTTTGTCGCTCATATGCCTCCGGTTTAGGTGAGGAGAGGGCCGGGGGACCATTGGCCCCCCACCCTCCCCTCATTCTCC
>JBBFLF010000047.1 GCA_037481655.1 Desulfobaccales bacterium
CCCCCACACCCCCCTCCCAACCCTGCATGCTTTCCTGAGATGGCGGGCCAAGAGCCCGCCATCCCAGGTTATTGAGCCCCATAAGGGATTGGGGGAGGGGGGGTGGGGGAGGGGGTAAGGGGCCACCGCCCCTTAGCCCCCTCCCCCACGCCTCTTCTCTGCCGCATTCACTCATTTTTGGTCTTCAGCACGGCGACGAAGGCGCTTTGGGGGATGGTGACGGAGCCCACCATTTTCAGGCGTTTCTTGCCTTCCTTCTGTCGTTCCAGGAGCTTGCGTTTGCGGGTGACGTCGCCGCCGTAGCATTTGGCGGTGACGTCTTTGCGGAAGGCGCTGATGGTCTCCCGGGCGATGATCTTGCCGCCGATGGCCCCCTGGATGGCGATCTTGAACTGCTGCCGGGGGATCTCCTCCTTGAGGCGCTCGCACACCCGCACCGCCCACTCCCGGGCCCGGTCCCGGTGCACGATCATGGACAGGGCGTCCACTTTCTCGCCGTTCAGCAGGATATCCAGCTTCACCAGGTCGCTTTTCCGGTAACCGATGAGCTCGTAGTCGAAGGAGCCGTAGCCCTGGGTGACGCTTTTCAGCTTGTCGTAGAAATCAATGATGACCTCGGCCAGGGGCAGGTCGTAGCGCAGCTCCACCCGGCCGGGGGAGGGGTTGCTGAAGTGGGGATTGACGCCCCGGCGCTCCAGGCAGAGCTTCATCACCGCGCCCACGTAACGCTCCGGGATGATGATGGAGGCCCGGATATAGGGCTCGGCGGTCTCCTTGATCTTGGTGGGGTCCGGGTAGTGCTGGGGGTTGTCCACCGCCACCGTGGTGCCGTCCGTGAGGGTGAACTCGTAGCGCACCCCGGGCACCGTCATGATGAGGGACTGGCCAAATTCCCGGGCAAGCCGCTCCTGGACGATCTCCAGGTGCAGGAGCCCCAGGAAACCGCAGCGGAACCCCTGGCCCAGAGCGGCGGAGGAGTCCTTCTGATAGACCAGGGAGGCGTCGTTGAGCTTGTATTTCTCCAGGGCGTCGGCCAGGGCGGGGTAGTCGTCGTTGCTCACCGGGTAGATGGAGGCGAAGACTACCGGCTTCACCTCCTTGAAGCCGGGCAGCGGCGCCGCCGCGGGGCGGGCGTCCAGGGTGATGGTGTCGCCGATGCGGGTGTCGCTCACCTGCTTGATGCCGGCGATGAGATAGCCCACCTGGCCGGCGCGGAGCCGGTCGGCCGGCTGGCGGCTGAGGCCGAAGAGCCCCACCTCCTCCACCTTGTAGGTGGCCTGGGTGGACATGAGGCGGATGATGTCGCCGGGCTTGACCTCGCCGTCAAAGAGGCGCACGGAGACCACCGTGCCCCGGAAGGAGTCGTACTGGGCGTCAAAGATGAGGGCCCGAAGCGGCTCGGCGGGGTCGCCCGTGGGCGTCGGGATGCGGCTGACAATGGCCTCCAGGACCTCGGTGATGCCGATCCCTTCCTTGGCGGAGCACAGGACCGTCTCCTCGGGGTTGAGCCCCAGCTCCCGGCGGATCTGCTCCTTGGTGCCGGGGATGTCCGCCTGAGGCAGGTCGATCTTGTTGATTACCGGGATGATGGCCAGGTCGTGCTCCAGGGCGAGATAGAGATTGGCCAGGGTCTGGGCCTCCACCCCCTGGGAGGCGTCCACCAGGAGGAGCACCCCCTCACAGGAGGCGAGGGCCCGGGAGACCTCGTAGGAGAAGTCCACATGGCCGGGGGTGTCGATGAGATTGAGGGCGTATTCCTGGCCGTCTTGGGCCACATAGGGCAGAGTGATGGTGTTGCTCTTGATGGTGATGCCCCGCTCCCGTTCCAGGTCCATGGTGTCCAGCATCTGGTCGCGGCGCAGGCGTTCCGGCACCATGATGGTGGCCTGGATGAGGCGGTCGGCCAGGGTGGATTTGCCGTGGTCGATATGGGCGATGATGCTGAAGTTGCGGATATTTTTCATCATTAAAATTTAGACACTCTAAATAACCAGGTCCTTTAATTTAAATATTTTTTATTTATAATAAAGATTGAATATTTCTTTATTTTAAATAGTTCGGGGTTCATCATTGCATGGAGAACAAAAATGTCCTTCATTTTTCGTATTGTTGACTCAAATTAAACTTGGATTTTGGTCGGTATAATCAGCGATTTTCCCCGGCTTCGGCGGGCTCCAGGCTGCGCCGCAGGGCCTCCAGGTACTTGCCGGCGTAAGCTACAAATTCCCCTTCGATGATGAAACTCTCCGAGAGGCGGCTTTCCAGCTCCTTTAACTCCAGGCGGCGGGCCACCAGATAGACATTGCGGTTGAGGCGCTCCGGCGGGCCGGGATAACCGTAGTACAGGTTGGGAACCTTTCTCACCACCACCTTGAGGCCGCTGTCGTCCAATATGGTAATTTTATCATAAACTTGGCGCCGGGTGTCCGGGGGTTCCAGCATGGTGCCCTTGACGATGAGGCATTCGCCCCTGTCATTGAGGGCCGTGAGCTCCCGGGCAATCCGGGCAAGCAAGGCCTGCCGCTTCGCCGGAGTGGGGCTCAGCTCCCGGACGAAATAGCCCGGCGGAAAGGACTTGCAGGACAGGGTGGCACTCTCCTGGGCCGTCGCCGCCCCCCCGCCCCCAAGGGTGACAAGAAGCAACAGGAGGGCCACCCCCCCGAGGCGCCCTGGGGTCCAGGTCCAGCGCCGCCTCTCCTGAAGGCGGGGAGCCCAGTCGCCGCCGCCCACGCCGTCATGTCCGGGCCGCATGGTCCTCAGGCGGCCGCCGCCTCTCCCAGCACCTGCTTGATCTGCACGAAGCGCAGCAGCCCGGTCTTGGTGATGAGGCCCGCCAGGCGGCCGTCGGCCATCACCAGGAGGCGCTCCTCCCCGGCCTTGAGCATCCGGGTCAGGGCCTGGGCCAAGGTGGCCTCCGGATCAATGATGAGCTCGTCGGACACCGGCAGCATGATGTCCCGGACCCGCACTTCGTCCTGCCGCGGCCGGGGTATCTCCCGCACTTCGTTCAGGCTCACCACCCCCACGATGCGGCCGTCCTCCGCCACCGGAAAGCCCCGATAGCCGTAGCGCAGGATGTAATCCTGCACCAGGTGCGAAATGGGGAGATCCGGCGCCACCGTGATCACCTCCCGCACCATCACCTCCTTCAGGGGCACGCTCTCCAGGGCCTTGCGGATGACCAGCTCCTCATACCCTTGGGCCGACATGCTCCTTAAGAACATGCCGATGAACAGGAGCCACAGGCCATTGACCAGGGCGCCGGCGAAGATCTGCAGGGCCCCCAGGAGCATCAGGGCCACGGCAAAGCCCTTGCCGATGTCGCTGGCCACCTTGGTGGCGTAGGTCTGGGAGCCGGTGCGCCACCACAAAAGGGCCCTCAGCACCCGGCCGCCGTCCAAGGGAAAGCCGGGGATGAGGTTGAAGAACCCCAGGGCCAGGTTGATCCAGGTGAGATAGCCGGCCACCGCCACCGTGAGGGGCGAGGCGAAGCCCGCCAGGATGCCCTTGGCCACCCCGAAGACGAAGGCCAGGGCAAAGCTGCACAGGGGCCCCACGATGGCCACCTGGAGCTCCACCCGGGGGTCTTTGGGCTCCTCTCCCATTTTGGCCACCCCGCCGAAGATGAACAGGGTGATTTCGGGTATCTCCAGGCCGTTTCGGATGGCCACCAGGGAGTGGGTCAGCTCGTGGAGCAGAACGGAGGTGAAAAAGAGCAGGGTGGCGGCCAGCCCCGCCAGCCAGTAGGCCTGGGCGTCGTAGCCCGGGAAATTGCGGGGGAAATACCCCACCGCCAGGGCCACCAGCACCAGGGTGAAGACCACAAACCAGGAAAAGTCCAGGGTGATGCGGATGCCGGCGATGTGAAACAGGGTGAGGCCGGTGCGACCGGCGGCTTTCGTGGCCATGGATTATCCTCCCGATAACTTCGCCGCAAGACGCTGCTGTTCCGAACTTATCAAAAGCTCAGGTGTGCGGTGCGGCTTCTGGACGCCCCCATCCGCTGCTGCCCGCGGCTAGGGGTTGCGGCCTGGTTCTTCGGAACATGTCTGATATTATCCCACGGACCGGCGCCCGATGCATGGGATTTCGGCGCGACCTCCGGGGTTGTCTTCTTGAGGGAGTGTGATACAAGGGGGATGATGGCCGCGGGCAAATGGGAAAACGGTTTGTTTTGGGGGCGGTGCGAGCTCTGCGGTCGCTGGCGGCCGGTGACCCCGGAGCCGGTGACCGCGGAGGCCTTTTTCACCCATTGGCGGGCCGCTTTCTCCTGTTGCGGTCGGGAGCAGGTGGCCCTGATCACGGTGGAGAAAGATGAGCTGGACTTTCATTGAGGCCGGGGTTTTTCCGGTGGGGAGGCATACATGAGCCTCACCCCCTGCCGGGAGTGCGGCCGGGAGATCAGCACTGAGGCCATAAGCTGCCCTCACTGCGGCGCGCCCGTCTCCCCGAGGGCCGCCCGGCTTTTCTGGCGCTGGCCCTGGGGATTTGAATGGCGCACTCAGTGGGAAGTCGCCGGCTGGCCCCTGGTGCACGTGGCCCTGGGCCGAAACGAGGCGGGCCGCCTGCGGGTGGCCAAAGGGATCGTCGCCATCGGCCAGTTCGGGGTGGGCCTCATCACCGTGGCCCAGTTTGGGGTGGGCCTCATCTTCGGCCTGGGGCAGTTCATCCTGGGTCTCACCGCCCTGGCCCAGGTGGCGGTGAGCGTCCTTGCGGCGGTGGGCCAGGTGGCCGTGGGCTATGTGGCGGTGGGGCAGGTGGCCGTGGGCTACTTTGCCCTGGCCCAGGTGGGCTGGGCCCAGCATTTATGGAGCGTCGGCCACCGGGATCCGGCAGCGGTGGCCTTCTTCACCGGCCTGTGGGAGGCCCTGAAGGCCCGGCTCCCCGGCGGCTGGTAGCGGCGCAATGCGGGTCAAGATCGGCTGCTGCGGCTTTCCCGTCAACCGCCGGGAATACTTCCGCCATTTCCAGGTGGTGGAGATCCAGCAGACCTTCTACCAGCCGCCCAAGGCGGAGACGGCCCGGCGCTGGCGGGAGGAGGCGCCGCCGGCGGCGGAATTCACCCTCAAGGCCTGGCAGCTCATCACCCATGAGTCCACCAGCCCCACCTACCGGCGGCTCAAGCGTCCTCTGGCCGAGGCGGACCGCCCCCAGGTGGGGGCCTTCCGCCCCACCCCGCCGGTGCTGGAGGCCTGGGAGGTGACCCGGGAGGTGGCCCAGGCCTTGGGTGCCCGGGTGGTGGTCTTCCAATGCCCCGCCTCCTTCACCCCCACCCCGGAGCATGTGGACAATTTGCGCCACTTCTTTGGAAAGATCCGGCGGGACGGCCTCACCCTGGCCTGGGAGCCCCGGGGAGCCTGGCCCCGGGAGGAGGTGCTGAACCTCTGCGCCGAATTAAACCTGCTGCCGGTGGTGGACCCTCTGGCCACTCCTCCCTACCCCGGTCCGGTGGCCTACTTCCGCCTGCATGGCCGGGGCGGCTACCGCTACCGCTACACCGACCCTGACCTGGCGGAGCTGGCCAACCTGGTCCTGGACCGGGAGGAGGCCTACGTCATGTTTAACAACCTGAGTATGTGGGAGGACGCCCGGAGATTCGCGCGCCTGGTCTTGGATGGGTGAGGAGAGGGCCGGGGGAGCAGTGGCTCCCCCGCCCTCCCCTCACACTCCCCTCCCCTATAAGGGATTGGGGGTGGGGGCTTGGGGGAG
>JBBFLF010000048.1 GCA_037481655.1 Desulfobaccales bacterium
GGGGGAGCGGTGGCTCCCCCGCCCTCCCCTCAAACTCCCCTCCCAACCCCCTTTATGGGATTGGGGGAGGGGGCGTGGGGGAGGGGGTAAGGGCCCGCGGCCCTTAGCCCCCTCCCCCACCAACCACCCCCGACAGCAGCCGCGGGCCGCGGCGGTCCCGGGTGTCGATGGTGGCGTAGCAGGACATGCCCAGACGCAGGGGCTGATTCTCGGGAAAGGGGGGCATCAGGCGGATCTTCACCGGGATGCGCTGCACCACCTTGACCCAGTTGCCGGTGGCGTTCTCCGGAGGGAGCAGGGCGAAGGCGGCGCCGGTGCCCGACATGATGGAATCCACCACCCCCTTGAATTTCGTCCCCGGGTAGGCGTCCACCGTGATCTCGGCCTGTTGGCCGATGCAGACGTTGGTGAGCTGGGTCTCCTTGTAATTGGCCTCGATCCACACCTCGGTGTAATCCACCGGCACCACCATCATCAGGGGCTGGCCGGGCTGGACCCAGTTTCCCGGCTTCACCTGGCGGCGGGTAACGTAGCCGTTCACCCCGGCCTTCACCTGGGTGTAGGAGAGGCGCAGGCGGGCCTCCTCGAGGCGGGCTTTGGCCTCCTTGATGGCGGGCTGCTCCTCCAGGGGGATATCGGTGGAGCCGCCGATGGCCGCCAGGGCCTGGCGTTCCTCGGCCTGGGCCTCGGTGAGCTCGCCCTGGGCCACCTTCACCCGGGTGTTCATCTGGTCCAGGGTCTGGCGAGGCACGGTGCGCCGCTCATAGAGCTGGCTGTAGCGGCGCTGGTCAGTGAGGGCCTGGTTGAGGTGGGCCCGGGCCTGGATGATCTTGCCCCGGGCGGCGGCCACCCGGGCGTACTGGGCCGCCAGGTCCTGGCGCAGGCGCTTGAGGGTGGCCTCGGCCTGGGCCACCGCCACCTCGAAGTCCTGGGGCTCCAGGGTGAGGAGTATTTGTCCGGCGGTGACGGGTTGGTTATTGTCCACCAGCACCTTCGCCACCCGGCCGGGCACCCGGGCGGAGACCACCCCCACGTGGCCGCTGACATAGGCGTTGTCGGTGCTGACAAAAATCCGGAGGTAATACCAGTATCCCACCCCCGCGGCCACCATCAGGAGCAAGAGCAGAGGGAGGATGAAGCGCAGGAGGGCCTTCCGTGCCATGGGTTACGGCTTTTTATCGCTGATAAGTTCGTTGATGGCCCCCACGGCCCACAGAAAAGTGGCCTTGGCCATCTGATGGTCGTAGCGGGCGTTAAAGAAATTGACCCGGGCCTTGGTGAGCAGAGTCTGGGCGTCAATGACGTCGGTGGCGGTGCCCACCTGCTCCTTGTAGCGTTCCTCATTGAGGCGCAGGTTCTCCTCGCCCTGGGAGACGGCCTTCTGGGTCACCCGGATGCGTTCAGCCGTGTCTCTGACGTCCAGATAGGCGGTCTGCACCTCCAGCTTCACCTGATCGCTCAGGTCCTGGCGCTTAAGGCGCAGCTGCTCCAGGCGCTCCTTGGCCTGCTTGACTTGGGCCCGGGTGTCGAAGCCGGAAAAGAGGCTCCATTGCAGCCCCAGGATGCCGAACCACTGGTGGTCGTGGACCCAGGAGTCGTTCTGCTGCCAGGTATGGCCCCCCTGGAGGAAGACGCGGGGATAGAAACCCGCCTGGGCCTGGGTGACGGTCTTCTCGCCCTGGCGGATGCGGGTCTCCGCGGCCTTCAGGTCCGGCCGCTGCCCCAGGGCGGTCCTGGCCGCCTGGGGCAGGTCCCCCGGCGGCAGGGTGAGCTCGCTCTCCTCGGTGAGCTTTACCGGCGTCTCGATGGGGAGACCCAGGAGCTTGTTGAGCTGGGCCTTCGCGGTGGTGAGGTCGCTTCGGGCGCTGATGAGGCGCTGCTCGGCATCTGCCAGGGCCACCTCCGCCTGCAGCACGTCGTTGTAAGTAGTAAGGCCCACATCATAGAGATTGCGGGCGTTTTTCAGGTGCTCCCGGAGCTGCTTCACCTCCTGCTCCGCCACCACTACCATTTTTTCGGCCCTGAGCACCCGGAAATACCCCTGGCAGACCGCCAGGAAGAGGTTGTCCCGCACCTGGGCGGAATCCAGGCGGCTCACGGTTTTGCCCAGCACTGCGGCCTGATAGCGGGAGAACGTGGCGAGATCAAAGACCGTCTGCTCCGCCACCACCTGACTGGACCAGAAGTTGCGGTTGGTCATGGGGAAGCTGCCCGGCCCGAGAGGTCCCGCCCCCCGGATGCGCACCTTCACCGGATCGTCATAGAGGGTATGGCCGAGGCTGCCTTTCACCTGCGGGAGAAATCCGGCCCGGGCCCTGACCGCCTCCTCGTCGGCGATGAGCTCCTCCAGGCGGGCGATCTTCAGGCTGGGATTGGCCTGGGCCGCCTGGCGCAACGCCTCCCTGAGGGTGAGCTGCCGGGGCGGCTCGGCGGCGCCGGCTATCCCGACGGTTCCTGCGAGGGCCATCAGTCCCAAGGCCAGCACTGCCCACCACCGCCTCATGCCGACAATACCTCCCTGGAGGCCCCAGGCTGCCGCAGTCCTCCCAACAGCGCCACCAACACCGGCTCGGCGTCGTCCACCCCACCCTCCGGCGCCTCCTGCATCTGGTAGTGACCCACCGCCCGGATGAGGCCCCGGAAGAGATAAGTGAGAAGTCTGGGCTCCGCCGCCACAAACTCCCCCTGGGCCACCCCCTGGTGAAAGAGCTGGGTGAGCTGGGCCAAGATTTCCTCCTCCAGCTCCTGAATGCGCCGGAAAGGGGTCTCCCCTCCCTTGGAGAGCCAGCGGGGCAGGTCCCGGAAATAAGCCGGGAAGAGCAACCGCTCCTGCCGCAGATAACCCAGGCACAGGCGCATGACCGCCAGGAGGCGGTCCCAGGCCGGCTCGGGCGCGGTCAGAAGGCCGGTGAGGTCCCGGCGCAGGTTTTCCCCCACCTGGGACATGAGGGCGCAGATGAGGTGGTCCTTGCTCTGGAAATAGAGATAGACGGTGCCTTTGGCCACCCCGGCGGCCTGGGCGATCTCCTCCATGGTGACCGCCTCCCAGCCCCCCCGGGCCTCCATCACCTGGCGGGCGGCGGCCAGGATCTCCTGGGTCCGGAACCGGGTCAGCACCTCTTTTTTCGTGACTTTGGCGCTCATTGACCTTATAGTCAGAAAAATGACTATTTAGTCAATAAAATGGAGACTGCCTCCTGTCAAGTTAAAACTTGCCTCGACGTGGAATATTCCTTGCACCGGCGGGGGGATTGTCGTCAAAATAATGGGTAAGTGAAATCGCGGCCAGAAAGGCCCGGCAACGGGCATGAGGCAGACACGGCCTGAAAGGAGGGGGTGACACCCTCCGGGAGGACCTATGGAACGTCGGGAATTTCTGAAGAAACTGGCGCTCCTGGGCGCGGCGGCGGGCGCGGCCCGCTTCGTGATGCCCGAGGAGCTCTGGGCCATGGCGCCGGAAAAGCGGCCCCAGCCCGTCATCGCCAAAGTGGAGGGCACCAACTGGGCCAACCTCACCTCCGATGCCGTCCAGGCCCTTGGCGGCATGAAAAAGTTCGTCAACCCCGGTGAGACGGTGGTGGTGAAACCCAACATGGCCTGGGACCGGGCCCCGGAGCTGGCCGCCAACGCCCACCCCGACGTGGTGCGCCGGGTGGTGGAGATGTGCCTCGAGGCCGGCGCCAAGCAGGTCAAGGTCCTGGACCACACCTGCCACGACGCCCGCAAGGCCTACCAGAACAGCGGCATCAAGCCGGCGGTGGAGGCCCTCAAAGACAAGCGGGTGGTTGTGGAGTATGTGGATGAGCGCCGTTTCGTGGAGGTGAAGGCGGAACGGGCCAAGTCCCTGAAAAAGTGGCTCTATTACAAGGACATCCTGGAGGCCGACCGCTTCATCAACATCCCGGTGGCCAAACACCACAGCGAGGCCCGCCTGACTCTGGCCCTGAAAAACATGATGGGGGCCATCGGCGGCTGGCGGGGCCGCTGCCATGTGGGCCTGCACCAGAACATCGCCGACATGAACCTGGTGCTCCGGCCTGATCTGCATGTGCTGGACTGCACCCGGATTCTCTTGCGGAACGGCCCCACCGGCGGCAACCTGGCCGATGTGGAGGTCAGAAACCTCGTGTGCGCCAGCCCTGACCCGGTGGCCCTGGACGCCTACGGCACCACGCTTTTCGGCCTCAAACCCACCGACATCGGCTACATTACCAAGGCCTACGAGCTGGGCCTGGGGGAGATGGATTTGGGCAAGGTCACCTTCGTGTAAGGGGCAGGCAGCCGGGCGCTGCCCCCTTGCGGCCTCTGGCCCCGCCGGCTGGAGATTTACGGACGGTTGGAGGTTTTCCCCTCCCCGCCCCTCATGCTTTTTGCCAGGGAACTGCGTGTGGGGGAGGGGGCTAAGGGTCGCGGACCCTTACCCCC
>JBBFLF010000049.1 GCA_037481655.1 Desulfobaccales bacterium
GGGGGACTGCGTCCCCCCGGCCCACCCCCAAAAGGAGGCGCAGATGCGCAGGCGGAAGAAGAAGGATCGGCGGAAGTTTCGGGGGGCGTATCTGCTCCCCAATCTCATTACCACGGGCAGTCTGTTTGCCGGGTTTTATGCCATTGTGGCGGCCTTGGAGGGGCGGTATCTGGCGTCGGCCTGGGCCATTTTTGTGGCCTTGATTCTGGATGGGCTGGATGGCCGGGTGGCCCGCATGACCCAGAGCACCTCCAGTTTCGGGGTGCAGTATGATTCGCTCTCGGATCTGGTGGCCTTCGGGGTGGCGCCGGCGCTGTTGGTGTATTTATGGGCCTTAAAGCCCTTCGGCCGTTTCGGCTGGGTGGCGGCCTTTCTCTTTGTGGTTTGCGGGGCGCTGCGGCTGGCCCGCTTCAATGTGCAGAGCGGCTCCATGGATCCCCGCTATTTCAATGGCCTGCCCATCCCGGCGGCGGCCATGGTGGTGGCCACCTGCATCGGCTTTTACTATCAGATCGGCGAATGGGCCCCCGAAAAGCACAAGTTCGTGCTCATCATGATCTATGTGCTCTCTTTTCTCATGGTGAGCAACCTCAAGTTTTTCAGCTTCAAGAAGCCGGAGCTCTTCACCCGCCATCCCTTCCAGACCCTGGTGGCTTTGGTGCTGCTCTTTGTGGTCATCGCGGCGGCGCCGGAGCTCATGGGCTTCCCGGTGATGCTGGTCTACCTGGCTTCGGGAGTTTACAGCACCTATCTCTATTACACCCGCCGGCCGGCGGTGCCGGAGAGTCCCGGGGAGGAAGAGGCGCCCACGCTGGGGAATCCCTGACCCGGGCCAGGTGGTGCAAAGGCGTGAAAGGGAGGGCCGGGGGCGGCAATAGCGCCGTGGCCCTCCTTTTCATTTGTTTTGTAGATAATGAAAAACATTAAGATAACCACTTGCCTTCCCACAAAAAATGCTGCACACTAATTTCTAATGAATTTTAGGAGCGATTTTCCCCCTGCTGTCAGTCTCTCACTGAGGAGCCGGAAGCCCGCCGCCCTGCGGCGGGTGGCCCTGGAGGGGCTCCTGTCCCTAGCCGGCGCCTGAGCGTCGGCCCTGATCCCGTTTTTCCCAACCTGTCTGGTATTTTGTCTGGGCTGTGACAAGCGGCCCCGGTCCTGGTATATTGTCAAGCCGGAAGAGGAGGTGGACCCATGCCGGAGAAAGTCATCATTTTTGATACGACCCTGAGGGACGGCGAGCAGACCCCTGGCGCCAGCCTCAATGTGGAGGAAAAGCTGCAGATCGCCCGCCAGTTGGAGCTGTTGAATGTGGACGTCATCGAGGCCGGGTTCCCCTTCTCCTCCAAAGGGGATTTTGAGGCGGTGAAGACCGTGGCCCGGGAGATCCGGGGCTGTCAGGTGGCGGCCTTGGCCCGGGCCAACTTCCAGGACATCGACGCGGCCTGGGAGGCGGTGAAGGAAGCCACCGCACCCCGCATCCACACCTTCATCTCCACCTCGGACATTCACCTGAAATACCAGCTCCGCAAGAGCCGGGAGGAGGTCCTGGAGCAGGCGGTGGCGGCGGTGAAGCACGCCGCCAGGTATTGCTCCAATGTGGAGTTTTCCGCCATGGACGCAGGCCGCAGCGACCTGGACTACGTGGCCAGGGTCTTTACTGCAGTGATTGACGCCGGGGCCACCACGGTGAATTTCCCGGATACCGTGGGCTACACCATCCCCCACGAGTTCGGGGCCAAGATCAAGTATCTCATGGAGCACGTGCCCAATATTCACAAAGCGGTGGTGTCGGTGCATTGTCACAACGACCTGGGGCTGGCGGTGGCCAACACCCTGGCGGCCATCGCCAACGGCGCCCGCCAGGCGGAGTGCACCATCAACGGCATCGGGGAGCGGGCCGGCAACGCCTCCCTGGAGGAGATTGTCATGGCCCTCACCACCCGCAAGGACCTCTTCGGGCTGGAGACCGGCATCGTCACCCAGTATCTCTACCCTACCAGCCGGCTGGTGAGCAAGCTCACCGGGGTGATGGTGCAGCCCAACAAGGCCATCGTGGGGGCCAACGCCTTTGCCCATGAGTCGGGCATTCACCAGGATGGGGTGCTCAAAGAGGCCAGCACCTATGAGATCATGACCCCGCAGGCGGTGGGCATCAAGAAATCCAGCCTGCCTCTGGGCAAGCTCTCCGGCCGCAACGCCTTCCGGGCCAAGCTTCAGGACATGGGCTTCTATCTCAATGACGATGAGCTCAACCGGGTCTTTGCCCGGTTCAAGGATCTGGCGGACCGGAAAAAAACCGTCTTCGACGAGGACCTGGTCTCCCTCGTGGAAACGGAGGTCATCTACAAGTCGGTGCCGGAATACCTGAAGCTGGAGGAGCTGGTGGTGCTCACCGGCACCATGGTGAAACCCAACGCCACGGTGAAGATGCGGGTGGGAGGCGAACTCAAGACGGTGAGCGAATTCGGCGACGGCCCCATCGACGCCACCTACAAGGCCATCACCAAACTCTCGCCCATCAAGCCGCGGCTGCTGAAATTCTCGGTGAGCTCCATCACCGGCGGCACCGAAGCCCTGGGCGAAGTATCGGTGCGCCTGGAAGACGACGGCTACACCGTCACCGGCCAGGGCGTGGACCCGGACGTGGTCACCGCCAGCGCCCGGGCCTTCATCAACGGCCTCAACCGCCTGAAATTCTCCAAAGAGATGGGCCCCAAACTGGGAAAACCGGAGGAGTTGTAAGAGCGGCGGGGGGAGGAGCCAGGGGCCGGTGGGCCCCTGCCCCTCCCCCCGCGCCCCCCTCCCCAACCCCATAAGGG
>JBBFLF010000050.1 GCA_037481655.1 Desulfobaccales bacterium
CGAGCTCCCCTCCCCACCCCCTTTATGGGATTGGGGGAGGGGGTGTGGGGGAGGGGGTAAGGGCCCGCGGCCCTTAGCCCCCTCCCCCGCCTCATTTAGCCGCGCTGATGAGTCGGCCTTGGCTGTCGTAGACCTCGATTTCCACGGTGCGACCGCCATCCAGGCGGTGGGTGGCGCAGCTCAGTCACGGGTCGTAGCAGCGCACCGCCATCTCCACTTTGTTCAAGGCCTCCTCGGTGACCTGGCCGTGCCTGATGACGCTTTGGGCCGCCTGGCGGATGCTCATGTTCATGGGGGCCACGTTGTGGGTGGTGCCCACAATCAGGTTCGCCCGGGTGATGAGGCCGTTTTTGTCGGTGGAGTAGTCATGGATGAGGGTGCCCCGGGGCGCCTCCACGCAGCCCACTCCCCGGCCGGCCTTGGGTTCCACCGGGTTGCGCACGTGGGGGTCGGTGATCTCCGGGTCCTCCAGGAGTTCCACCACTTTCTCGCAGGCATAGAGAAGCTCGATGAGCCGGGCCCAATGATAAAGCATGGTGGATTGGGCCGGCCGGCCGAAGCGGCTCCGGAACTCCTCCAGCTCCGCCTGGGCCAGGGGCGTGCTGATGCGATCGCAGACATTGAGGCGGGCCAGGGTGTTCACCCGGTAGATGCCCTTGGGCTGCTCCAGATCCATGGAGAAGCCTTCGCCCCAGACCCGGGCGTAGGGGAATTTGGAGTAGGCCCAGTCCTCCACATGCTCGCCCAGGTAATAGGCATACTCCAGATGGCTGAAGTCCTGGTAGGAGCCGTCCGGCTTCATGAGCCGGAGCACGCCCTCGAAGAAGTTGAGGGAGCCGTCTTTCGGGTCCACCGTGCCCAGAAAGCCGGTGGTGATCTCCCCCAGGCGCACGGTGGCGTCGTCCAGATGGGCAAAGACGTTCTTTTTGGCCCAGTCCATGCAAAATTTGGCAAATTCTAGTTGCTCCCGGCTCTTTTCCAGGAGTTCCTGACGCTCCGCCTCGGTCATGGGTTTGGAGAAGCCCCCCGGCACCACCGCCACCGGGTGGATGACCTTGCCGGCAAACTTCTCGATCATCATCTGCCCGGCCTGGCGCATCTTTACCACCTGGGTGGCCAGCTCCGGCGCCGCTTTCACCACCCCCAGGACGTTTCGCACCGAATAATCCGCCCCGGGCCCTAAGACAAAGTCCGGCGCCGCCAGGAAGAAGAAGTGCAGGATCTTGTCATTGATCTGCGCCATTACCAGCATGAGCTCCCGGAGCTTCTTGCCGGCCGGCGGGATCTTAGCCCCGAAACAGCCGTCCACCGCCTTGTTGGAGGCGGTGTGGTGCATCCAGGGGCAGATGCCGCAGATGCGGTTGACGATGCGGGGCACTTCCTCCGCCGGACGCCCCTCGATGAATTTCTCAAAGCCCCTCAGCGCCATGATGTTGAGGCGGGTGTCCGCCACATTGCCTTCATTGTCCAGCACGATGGCAATGCGGGCGTGGCCCTCGATGCGGGTGATGGGCTGAATGTTGATCACCCGCCGGCCCTTCCCGGCGCCATGGGCAAAAGCCTTGTCAGCCGTGGCTTCTATGGTCTGTGCCATGGTTTTCTCCTAATGGGTTGTTGTCGGGGGGAGGGCCAGGGGCTTCGAAGCCCCTGCCCTCCCCCCGAAC